>NZ_CAUVXO010000708.1:1157-2512 GCF_963555865.1 Protofrankia sp. Cr1 | reverse complement strand
GACCACCTGTAGTTACGTTACAGGAGCGTGATGTCGGCTTCGCCTTCGGCGGCTACCGCGGTGCCGTCGTGGCGTGCGGACCGCGGTGAGGGCAACCAGCAGCGGGTGTCGAGCACGGCACGGGCGTAGCGTGCCACCAGGTCCCGCCCGAAGGCGTCATGATCGACCAGGACGACCACCAGGTCGGCGGCGGCCAGTTCCTGGGCGTCGGCCTCGACGAAGGTCACCCCCGACGGCAGGCACGAGTCGTCGACGTGCGGGTCCGCGGCCCGCACGTCCGCGCCGAGCGCATCAAGGAGCACGGCGACCCGCACCGCCGAGGACTCCCGCGCGTCACCGGTGTTCTTCTTGTAGGCCAGACCCAGCAGGAGAATCCGGCTTCCGTTCACGGCCATCCGACGACGGTTGAGTATTTCCACGACCCGCCGTACGACGTGGTCGGGCATGTTGTCGTTGACGTCGTTGGCGAGCTCCACGAACCGGAAGCTGCGCCCGAGGCTACGGCGCACCCGCCACGACAGGTAGGACGGGTCGATGGGCAGACAGTGCCCGCCGACCCCGGGGCCGGGGCTGAACCGCAGGAAGCCGAACGGTTTCGTCGCCGCCGCCTCAATGGCCTCCCAGACGTCGACGCCCAGCTCATGGGCGAACATCGCCAGTTCGTTCACCAGTGCGATGTTGACGTGCCGGAAGGTGTTCTCCAGCAGCTTGGTCAGTTCCGCGGTGCGCACGCAGGCCACCGGCACGGTCCGCTCGACAAGGGTGTCGTAGAACTCCCGAACGGCCCGCAGCGACGCCACGTCGATCCCCGAGACCACCTTCGGAGTGTTGACCAGGTTCCAGGTCGGGTTGCCCGGGTCGATCCGCTCGGGCGAGTACCCGAGGAAGAAGGAGCCCCCGGCGACCAGCCCGGAGAACTCTTCCAGGATCGGCCCGAACAGTTCGTCGGTGGTTCCCGGGTAGGTCGTGGACTCCAGCACCACGGTCGCCCCGGGCGCGAGGCGCGCACCGAGGCTGCGCCCGGCGCTTTCGATGTAGGAGAGATCCGGGATACCTTCACGCAACGGCGTCGGTACCGTCACCACAGCCACGTCGAACCCGGCGGCGTCCTCATAGTTCGACGATGCGTAGTACCGGCCGCTCTCCAGAGCGGCGGCCACCGTCGAATCCGGGACGTCCTCCACGTACGACTCGCCGATTCCCAGGCGCTTGACCCGGCCTTCGTCGATCTCGATCCCGACCACGGACCAGCCAACCTCGACCGCCCGCATCGCCAGCGGCAGGCCCACATAGCCCTGACCCACCACCACCAACTTTCCGCAACGACTCATATACAGATCGTGACAGACCTAACG
>NZ_CAUVXO010000708.1:0-743 GCF_963555865.1 Protofrankia sp. Cr1 | reverse complement strand
CCCTCTGGAGGGATGTCGTGGCAGGTGTCGCGCCCCAGCAACAAGCAACCGCATTGGCAAGCGACACATCAACTACATTGAGTAATATTATTGACACTAAAAACATCCAAGCCCGGACCCGAGGAGGGGCGGACGACGTGGCACTTTCGGCGACGATCAACCAACCGATCTCGTCCACGCCGCCCTGGCAGGTGCTGGTGGTCTGTACGGGCAACCTGTGCCGATCACCGATGACCGAGTATCTCGCCGTCGCGGCATTGCGGGCAAACCTTGGCACCGAGGTGCATTCGGTGACCGTCAGCAGCGCCGGAACACACGCCCGTAACGGCATGCCGATGCACCGGCATGCCGCCGCAGTCCTGGCAGAACGAGGCATCGACCCGGCCGGCTTCGCCGCGCGCCGCCTTGACGACACGATGGTGAGCGACGCTTGCTTGGTGCTGTGCGCCGGGCGCGAACACCGCAGCTTCGTGGTGGCAATGGCGCCGAAGGCGGTGCGCCGTACCTTCACGCTCCGAGAGTTCGCCCGGCTGACCGCCGGCATCGCCTCTGCCGGCATCGCCTCCGCCGGCATCCCGGCACGCACCGGCCAGGCGAACCCCTGCCCAGCGGAGACGATCCGGACAGACGGTGTCCGAACCTGTGGAGACGCGCTTGTCGCCCACGCGGCGGATCACCGGGGTCAGCGCCGGCCCGAGCATCCCACCGACGACGACATCGCCGACCCGATCGGAGCATCGATT
>NZ_CAUVXO010000707.1:2381-2931 GCF_963555865.1 Protofrankia sp. Cr1 | reverse complement strand
CGCGCGCCGGGAGGCTCTTGGGGAGTTCTACGCTGTGACCATGGCCGGGACGCGGTGGCTCGACGCCGACGAGCAACGAGCATGGCGGGTTTTCGTCGCGGCGACCGAGCTGCTTGCGGATGCCCTCGACCGGCAGCTCCAGAGCGAGGCTGGCATGACCCATGCCGCCTACGTGGTACTCGTGATCCTTTCTGAGGCGCCCGACCGGGCCATGCGGATGAGCGAGCTGGCCCGCGCGACCAACTCGTCCCAAAGTCGCCTGTCCCACGTCGTGGCGCGCCATGAGGAGCGGGGCTGGGTCCGCCGGGAAAGGTGCCCGACCGACCGACGTGGCCAGATTGCCGTGCTCACGGACGCCGGCTTCGACGTCCTCGCCGCGGCGGCCCCGGGGCATGTCGACACCGTACGGCGGCTTGTCTTCGACGGGCTCAGCCCGACCCAGGTTGAGCAACTCGGTGCCATCAGCGAGGCACTCCTGGCTGTGCTCGACCCCGACGGGAGGCTCTCCGCGGTCCTGGGTGGCCGGGCCGCCCCGTTGGTGTGAGCACGG
>NZ_CAUVXO010000707.1:1216-1838 GCF_963555865.1 Protofrankia sp. Cr1 | reverse complement strand
TCGAGGCATGGTCGGTGCGGCTGCCTGCGTCGGTGCGGTCCCGTACATAGCCTCCACCTGCTCGGTGAGCTGTCGAAGATTGTCTGCTGACATCCGTTGGCGCAGTTGCGGAAACCAGACCTCCTCCTGCTCCCAGACGTGCTCACGGATCATCTCCATCAACTCGCGCATCAACCGGGCGAAATCGGGGTCGGCCGGGTTCGTCGCGCTGAGCGTCGTCATGGTCCTCTCGACCGCGGCCTGTTGGGCGATTTCCCTTCCGATCACCTCATCACCGTTCGGAATGATCTTTCTGGCTTCAGGATAGACGACTTTCTCCTCAACCGCCGCGTGCCGGAGCAGCTCAATAACGATATTTTCCGCCAGTTGGTTCTTCTCTGTCGTCGAGGTTGCCCGGTCGTAACGCTGAAACAATTCTTCGACCTTGTCGTGGTCGTGCGTCAGAACGTCTACGACGTCGCCTTCGGCCATTGCAGGACCTCCCCTGGTCGTTTGTCGGGTTGATGCGGATTTCCCGGCATGTCTGGAGAAACCCCGTCCGACTTGCCGGGGCGCCCGGCGAGTTCCCTACCCGATTGCGGGACACTGTAAGACCGCGCAGAACCGCACCGCACCGCACCGC
>NZ_CAUVXO010000707.1:0-945 GCF_963555865.1 Protofrankia sp. Cr1 | reverse complement strand
GCCCGGCGGCGTCGGCGGACGGTCGTCCGTCGCGTCCTACGCGGTGTACTCGCGCTCGCCTGCGTCGCGGCTCTCGGCGCGGGCGTGGTGTTCGGCCTCCCGGCGTTGCGTCGGGCGGGCAACGGCCAGCCGACCGCGTTGGCGACCGCACCGCCGACCGGACAGCCGTCCGGTCAGCCCTCCGCCACGCGCGATCCTGGCGTGCGGCAGGCTTCCGCCGACCCTTATTCGGGCACCGCGGCCGCCCGTTTCGCCACCGGCGCGGACGGCATCGTGCTGCCTGCCGCCGCCGCCACGGGGAGGTTCACCGCAGCCGAGGTCGACACGGCCCTGCGGAAGACCAAGGAATACATGACCGTCGCCTACCTGGACCCTCGGGTATACGCCGGTGACCAGGATGTCGTTTTCGCGCTTCTCAGCGATCGCGAGCGGAAGGCTGTCCAGCAGTGGCTGGCCGCGGATCCGTCGGACCACAGTCGGGGTCTCGCCTTTTTTGCGCGTTTCGCACCGGGCGTGACGTTGATTGTTCCCGATGTCCGGGTGGACGGCACCGTGACCTTCGCGACCGGTTCTGATTCCCGGGAGCTGGAGATCCACGCGAACCATGTGTATGTCTATCCGCTCCGTCGCGGGTCGGAAGAGGGACTGGTCATCGTGCATCGGGACATGATTTTCCACTTTCATAAGACCGGGTCGGTGCGGGCTGGCGAGGAGGGCCTCTACGCCGGCCGGTTTCATTTCCTGTACTGGGATGAAGACTGTGACGCGATGAACAATGGCCTGCTCGCTCCAGGGCACCAGGTCAGTTCCAACGATCCCGCACCCGGCGCGCCCGACTATTCCGAAAGATTCGACCCGAGCCTGCCGCTGGTAGGGTCCGATACCTGCGGGGCCGGGCGTCGCAGCCAATCGGCGACATCGGCGCCGCAGGGGCCGGTCCGGTCT
>NZ_CAUVXO010000706.1:1370-2546 GCF_963555865.1 Protofrankia sp. Cr1 | reverse complement strand
CCCTTCGACCGCACCGCTACACCCCTGATCGACGGGTGCCTGCACAGCGGCACCCACTACCTCGACCTCGCCGGAGAGGTGCCCGAGTTCCAGACCGCTGCGGCCCGCGACGCCGAAGCTGTGCAGGCCGGCGTGATGGTGCTGCCCGGCGCCGGATTCGGCGTGGTGCCCACCGACTGCCTCGCCATGCACCTGCATCGGCGCCTCCCCGACGCCACCCGGCTGGAGCTCGCCTTCCAGACCGTCGGCGGACTCTCCCGCGGCACCGCCACGACGCTCCTGCGTGACCTGCCGCGGACAGGAGTTCGCCGCCGCGACGGCGAACTCCTCCCACAGCGGGCCGCCGCGCGGCGTATGCAGGTCGACTTCGGCCAGGGTCCGATCACCGTGGCGACCAACCCGTGGCGGGCCGACCTGGTCACCGCGGCCTACTCCACAGGCATCGCCACCATCGACACCTTCACAGCCCTGCCCGCACCTGTGCGGGGCCTGATGCGCATCGCGCCCCGCATGCCCGTATTGTTCGGTTCCGCCCCGTGGCGTGCGGCCATGAACGCCCTCATCCGGCGCCTGCCCGCCGGACCAACCGACCAACAGCTCGCCGCCGGCGCCAGCCGCATCTGGGGCCGCGTCAGCACACCGGACGGCCGCGAGGCCGCGGCCACCATCCACGGACCGGAACCCTACGAATTCACCGCCCAGACCGCGCGCCTGCTGCTGCGACACATCCTCGCAGGGCAAGCGATTCCCGGATTCCACACGCCGGCGTCGGCCTACGGCGCAGACCTCGTTCTCGAACTTGACGACATCCGCCGCATCGACATCGACATCGACACCACTTTCGACGGTCTGCCGCCGCGTGTCCCACGAGCGAGCCGGACCCGTCGCCGGTCCAGGTCCACCTGATCGACATGGAATCCGGCGTCACGCCACGCCAGCGCCTGCCTGAGACGATCACCAACCGGTTGCGCAGATCGGGCGGCTGCGCTGCTCCCACATGCCTGCGCCTACGCGGTGGCGGTGACCCGGCTGATCTCGGCGAGAACCGCGCCAACACGATCGACATCATGCCGGCCCGGCCCGAGCACATCCTGCTTGTCGTCGAGGTCGTCTCGCCGGGCTCGGAGACGACCGACCGGATTGTCAAGGCCGAGCAGTACGCGAGGGCCGGAATCT
>NZ_CAUVXO010000706.1:0-953 GCF_963555865.1 Protofrankia sp. Cr1 | reverse complement strand
GTGAGGGGTGCAAGTCCGTGGATTCGCACCGCCTGTGGGAGTGTCAGAACAGGGCAGACCGCTCAGATTGGCTCGACGAGGATGTCGGCGTGGTCGAGTGTGGCTGTGTAGGCGGCGATGTCGTCGGGGTCGCTGGTGAGGATCTGCGCGGGTCCGTGAAGAGCGGCTGTGATGACGACCAGGGCGTCGATGACGTCCGGTCGCTTCTTCGTGGGAAGCTTGGCCTCGGCGAGCATGGCGCCTGCTCGTTTGTACGAGTCGAGGGTGAAGGTTCTCGCGCAGGCGACGCAGCCGGTGGGGACGTTCGCCGCGCGGCGCATGGGTGGCGCGCTGTCCCGGGTCTGCGGCACGGTGCAGTCCTTGAGGTACTGGCTGAAGGCGTGGACCGTCTTCGGGTCCGGTCGCCACGCCTGAGCGAGGACCGGGCCGATGAGAACCGGCCGGTGCGGCGCGGCGCGTAGGCCGTGGTGCAGCAGCCGCGCCGCAGGGCTGTCGCGCAGGAGCGCCACGAGCATCCCGGCGTCGTAGACGACGGTCCGGGCGATCATGCGACGCTCGCGGCATCCGATCCAAGCGCGCTGGCCAGGACCCGGTGGACGAGGGCCTGGTTGTCCGTGGTCAGCGCGTCGAACGAAGGCAGGTCCGCCTCGGGAAGGTCCGCGGCATCCTCCAGGGCAGTTCGGTTACGTGCGTCGAGTGCCGCGAAGGCGGCAGTGGCGGCATCATCGCGGGCCATCTGCGCGACGGCCGCCGCGATCATGTAGGCGGACACGTCCATGCCTGCCGTCTCGGCGTGCATTCTGATGGAGGCCTGGACGTCGGAGGCCGTCGAGATCGTGAACCGGATATTCGCCATGCCGCCATCGTAACACGTCGTATTACGCCGCCTATGCGCCCTGTGGGGTGCGAGAAGTCGGGCACTGTTGCGTTGGCCGGGCGCGGCGGCCGGGGCC
>NZ_CAUVXO010000705.1:1777-2583 GCF_963555865.1 Protofrankia sp. Cr1 | reverse complement strand
TGCTGACGTGCAGGCGAGACGCCACCGTCCGGACCCCGTTCGGGTCGCTGATGGGGTCGGGGGAGTCCGTCACGGCAGTCGCCACCAGGTGTGGAGGCATCAGGAACATGGCTGCGAACGCGTTCGCGCGCTGCTCGATTCCCCGGGGTGCCCAGGGGCCGCTCGCAATTGCCAGGCGGCGCCCTTGCGCCCGATCATAAAGAATATGGCAGAGTTCATGTGCCAGGGTGAACCGCACGGCTGCGTGGTTGTCCGCATAGAAAGAGCTGCCGTTGACGACGACCGTCGGCCTGTGCTGCGGACCAACAATGCTGCAGGCCCGTATAGTGGGATCATCGAGCCCGTGGTCCAATCGGGCAATCCCGAGATCCTGAAAAAGGTGCTCGACGTCGATCCAGTCACCTGTGACGTGAAGTTTCTGGTGAAGCGACTCGGCAAGGTCGTAGCCCTGTTCCCAAGGCGTGACGGCAGCTCCAAGTGATTCTTGTGTAGTCAGCTCCTTCAAGTACTCCGATTCGACGTCCGAGGCGCTGTACTGATCGATGAGAACCTGTGCGAGTGTCCGTACGTCGGCTTCTGAGACCGTTGGCGACACGGCGCCGAACAAAAGGGCTGCCTGGCATGAACCCGCTATGACCAGCGGAGTGTCGTCCGTCGCCAGCGCAGCGTGCACAGCTTCGTCCCGCCGCTGGCCCCCCAGCGCCCCCAGCACTGCCGACCAGGTGGACCTGATGTCCTCCTCGGTAGTTCGGCCGAGAAGTCGTTTCGACATGGGAGGTGCGGTTGCCAGGCCGGCGAGCCATCGC
>NZ_CAUVXO010000705.1:0-1349 GCF_963555865.1 Protofrankia sp. Cr1 | reverse complement strand
AGCCGGATATCGTGTTGCGCTGGAACGGTCAGATCGCCGATCTTGGCTTGTAGTATCGCCAGGCGTTCGCTACCCGGGATGGTGTTTCCCAGATACGCCACAGCTGCGGCAAGGACCTCGTGGAGCGGGCCGGCGACTTCTTCCGGTGTCAGCAGGGACCTGCCTGCGGTAGCGCTGAACTGGAAGCCTTCGGAGGCGCCGGCGAGGCCCTCCTCCGCCCAGCTGATCTCTATGTGGTCACGCAGGCGGCGAAACAGCACGTTCGGAAACAGCCCGCCGGCCCGAGCCGTTCGTACCGCATGGCGCCCGCGCCACTCGAACCATTCTTGCTCCCAGGCGATAGTCGCCGCTTCGCCGGCGAGCTCAGGAGCATTCCGGGTTGCCTCGAGCGAGGAGACGGCAGAATCACCCGCGTTGCGGTTTGGTGGACGCTCCTCGTGGAGCAGGGGGTTCCATGAATCTACGAGCCATTCCAGGAAGGGTAGGAGATACCAGTGAACGCTCTGCAGCACTTCACCTTGATCGATGTGCGTGCAGATATTCTGATCTTCGACCCACAGCTGAAGGGATCCCCATGACGCCGATTCTTCCGGGCCAGCCGCACGGCCTTCGTCAGGATCGGGCATAAAACCGAGCCGCACGGCAAACACGTCTGTGCTCCCGGTGAACCGCTCCCACTTGAGAGTCACCGCTCCCGCCGCCTCTTCGCTCGGCGAACCGTCCGGCGATCGACTTTTCCAGCCGCTACCCAGTCCCCTACCAGCAAAGGGGGAACCTCGTCCCAGTCGACGGGATATCCGTGCCATGCGTTGCGTTGAGCGTCGTGTTGTTGCGCGCAGTACGGGCGGGCGCCATCGGTTGCATACCTCTTCTGGCCGTACAGGTCGCTTGTCGCGAGGAGAGCCTCCCCGGCGGCATCCCGAGGACAGATTGACCCATGCCTACCGGAAAGAGGGGCGCCGGTTTGTGTTTGGGATTGGGCTCGTACAGCAGAGGCTGTAGCTTTGCGGCAACGCCCTGTTCATCCATGCTCCGCCTCCCTTCTGCTGGGGTCTGTCCGGTTGATCCACGCCCCTGTCGGCGGGCGCTCTCAGCCGAGAATGACACACGAGACTGCAGGAGAGCGGCGCCCGCGCGTGATCTGCGTCGGGGCGACGCCAACCGGGTTTCACGACGGCGGACGGTGACCGGGGGTCGGGGCCGGGGCCGATGGGTAGGATCGGCGCAGCGCACCGGGGGGCATGCGTGCAGGGGAGACGATGAGCGGATCTGTGCTGGTAGGGGCGGGGGTCGCGGGGATCCGCCGACCGTCGGTACATGCCGTTTGACCCGGCGCGGGTCGCCGCGGC
>NZ_CAUVXO010000704.1:1465-2892 GCF_963555865.1 Protofrankia sp. Cr1 | reverse complement strand
GTACCGCGAGGGCCTCAACGCCGTGCGGGTCGGCGGCGGCGTCGCCGGCAACGTCATCCCGGACGCCTGCGCGGTTACGATCAACTATCGGTTCGCTCCGGACCGTGATGTTCTCCAGGCGTTCGACCATGTCCGCGACGTCCTCGACGGTTTCGCTCTTGAGCTGACCGACAGTTCTGCCGGCGCGCCGCCCGGGCTCACCGCGCCGGCCGTGCGCGCGTTCGTGGCTGCCGTGGGGCGCGTGCCCGTGGCCAAGTACGGCTGGACGGACGTGGCCCGTTTCGCCGCGCTCGGCATCCCCGCGCTCAACTTCGGGCCTGGTGATCCCAACCTTGCCCACACCCGCGACGAGTACGTGGAGGCCGAACGGATCGGCGCGGCCGAGGACGTCCTGCGGCGCTACCTCACGGCGCAAGAGCCGGATTAGCCGGATCAGCCGGATCAGCACATGCCGGGATGGCCGCTGACCTGCCCGGGATGTTTCGGATAACGCTCGCCGAACTCCTCCGCGGGTTACCCGAATGTGATCTTGAATGTAACGCTGGAACGTTATGTTACGGCTCGTGAGTACGCCCACCGACCCGGCCCAGCCAGACGTTCCTCCGGTCCCCGGCGCTGCCAGTCCCGATCCCGGACTCGATCCCGGACTCGATCCCGGACCCGATCCCGGATTGGGCCGGGACCGGCCGGCCCGGTCCCGGCGCCCCCCGGAGAGGCAACGCGGGCCCATCACCGTCCGCAGGGGGCTGGTCGAGGCGTCAACGACCGACCAGCACCTGCTGGACACTCGTGGTCCGACCGACTGGGTCCACGCCGACCCGTGGCGGGTCCTGCGGATCCAGAGCGAGTTCGTCGAGGGGTTCGGGCTGCTCGCGGAGTTGCCCCGAGCGGTGACGGTCTTCGGCTCGGCCCGTGTTTCGGTGGACGACCCCGATTACGCCCTGGGCGAACGGCTCGGTGCCGCGCTCGTCCGGGCCGGCTATGCGGTGATCACTGGTGGTGGTCCGGGGGCGATGGAAGCTGTCAACCGGGGCGCGCAGGAAGCCGGTGGTCTGTCTGTCGGCCTCGGTATCGAGCTCCCGTTCGAACAACGCCTCAACGACTGGGTCGATCTCGGGGTGACCTTCCGGTACTTCTTCGTCCGCAAGACCATGTTCGTCAAGTACGCCGAGGCATTTGTGATCATGCCTGGCGGGCTCGGCACGCTGGATGAGCTGTTCGAGGCCCTCACGCTCGTCCAGACCCGTCGGGTGACCCGTTTCCCGGTGGTGCTCATCGGGTCGCGGTACTGGGGGGGTCTGCTGGACTGGTTGCGTACGACCGTCGCGGGCGCCGGGCGCATCCTGCCGTCAGATCTTGATCTTGTGACTCTCACCGATGACGTGGACGAGGCCGTCCGCATCATCGTCGACAGTCACCGTGCGGGT
>NZ_CAUVXO010000704.1:0-933 GCF_963555865.1 Protofrankia sp. Cr1 | reverse complement strand
CCGGTCGGGACCGGATGCCGGTTGGCCGGCCGGCGAGCCCGCGTGAACATCTGCGTCTACTGCTCGTCGTCCGAGGCGATCGATCCCTCCTACGTCGAGCTCGCCGCCGACGTCGGCGCCGCGCTCGCCCGCCGCGGCCACGGTCTTGTCTCGGGCGCCGGCTCGATCTCGTGCATGGGCGCGGTCGCCCGCGCCGCCCGTGCCGGTGGCGCCTACACCGTGGGTGTGATCCCGCGGGCGCTGGCGGCGCTTGAGATCACCGACGACGAAGCGGACGAACTGATCGTCACCGAGACGATGCGGGAGCGCAAGGCACTCCTGGAGATTCGTTCGGACGCGTTCCTGGCGCTGCCCGGCGGCCTGGGCACCATTGAGGAGCTCCTGGAGGTCTGGGTCGCGCGTTCCCTCGGGATGCACGCCAAGCCAGTCGTCGTCCTCGACCCCTCGGGCCTGTTCACCCACCTGCGGGCACAGGTGGCGGAGCTGGTCGGGCGGGGTTTCGTCCGACCAGCGGCCCGGGACGCGCTGGGCTGGGCGGACACGGTCGCGGCCGCGTTGGACATGCTGGAGGCCGGGGTACGGCGGCCGGGCGGTCTCGGTCCGAGCGCCGCCGAACAGCTTGAGGGCGAATAACCGGTTGGCCCGGGTCGCCCGCCGGGGCCGGGTCAGGCGAGGCCCCGGCGTCCGACGGCGAGGTCCCGGGTCCCGCGGATGGCTGCCACCATGTCCAGCACCTTGCGGGTCGCTGCGACCTGATGGGCCCGGAAGATCCTGGCACCGAGCCAGGCGCTGATCGCGGTTGCGGCGAGGGTCCCCTCAAGACGCTCGGTGACCGGCGCGTCGAGGGCCTCGCCGATGAAGTCCTTGTTCGACAGCGCGACGAGCACCGGCCATCCGGTGGCGGCGAGTTCGGGCAGCCGGCGCGTCGCCGTC
>NZ_CAUVXO010000703.1:1281-3070 GCF_963555865.1 Protofrankia sp. Cr1 | reverse complement strand
CAGGACAGGAGGATCGTCGTATGAAGATTGGCGACCACGTCGCGGATCTATCGGGTGTCGATGAGACGGGTGGACCTTTCCGCCTGTCCGATTTGCTGGCCAAGGGTCCGTTGGTGATGTTCTTCTATCCCGCGGCGATGTCACCCGGCTGCACCAAGGAGAGCTGCCACTTTCGGGATCTGGCCGGCGAGTTCGCCGCGCTGGGCGTAAACATCGTCGGGGTGAGTGCGGACACGGTCGACAAGCAGGCCGCGTTCAGCGCCGAACATTCGCTCGGGTTTCCCCTCATCGCCGACACCGACCGCACGATTGCCGCAGCCTTCGGTGTCCGCCGCAGGCTGGGCCCGAACAAACGGTCGACGTTTGTTGTCGACACCGATGGCACGGTGCTCGCGCGGATCGACTCGGAGTTCTCGATGAGCCGACACGCGGACGTCGCCCTGGAGGCGCTGCGCACCCATGCGACTCTAAAGATGAAAAAGAAGGAGACAGGATGACCCAGGGTGCTGTACGGCCCACGCAGATTCCGGTCCACGGCCAGATCTACGGCCTTGTGTCTGGCGCGTGGGTGGCCCAGATGATCAACGCGGTCGCCGAACTCGGCATCGCCGACGCACTGTCCGATGACAAACCTGTGCCGGCCGACGAGCTTGCCGTCGCGACGGGTGTTGATCCAGACAAGCTCCATCGAATTCTGCGAGCCTTGACAGCCTTCGGCGTCTTTGCCGCCGATACCGAGGGACGCTACGTCCACACCGACCTGTCCCGGGTGTTGCGCCGCGATCATCCGACCAGTATGCGGAATGCCGTACTGACGGCATGCGCCGACTGGCAGTGGCAGTCCTGGTCAAGGCTTACCGACAGTGTTCGTTCTGGCCGGAGCGCATTCGACGACGTGTTCGGCAAGGATATGTGGTCGTACTTTGCCGAGGACGATCCAGGCGCCGAAACCGTCTTCCAGGAAGCCCATTCGGAGCTCGCCACCATGACCGACAGGCCGCTGGCCGCTGCGGTCGATATCGCCGACGCCGTCACCGTGGTCGATATCGGCGGAGGATACGGCGATTTTCTGGCTGCCGTTGTCGACCGGCATCCGCACCTCAACGGAGTGCTGTTCGATACCCCGGGGACGCTGCGCAGTCTCGCCTCGGATACGGCGGCCGCTCGCCGCGCAGAGCGGTTCACGCTCCAGCCGGGCGACTTCTGCGAAACAGTTGATTGTTCCGCCGACATCTACCTACTTAAACTGATCATCTGTTCGTTTGACGATGACATGGGCGTTCGAATACTGCGTAACTGTGCGGCGAACGCGAAACCCGGTGCCAGAATCGTGGTGATCGACCGCGTCGTCACGAATGGCCCCGATTCAGTACAGGCGAAACTGTCCGATGTACAGATGTTCGTCCTGCACCCAGATGGCCGCGTGCGCACCGAGCGTGAATTCGCTGACCTTTTCGAGAAGGCCGGACTGGGCGCCCCTCACTTCACCCCGACGCCATCCGGCATTTACCTGATCGAGGCCACGATGCACGGCGAGGCCGCCCGGTCATGAACGTCGCCTCGCCCTTGCCTCAGCGGTCTTCTTGGCCCTACCTACCAGAATAGGAAGCAATGATCCCGACCCTGGTTGTGGCGGCGCTGGTCTTGAGCGGCCTCGTCGCCGGGGCGCTTTTCATCGGCCTCACGGCGGTACAGCCAGCGCTGCGCTCCGTAACGCCGGGCACCTACATCACAGTGAAGCAGGCCTTTGATCGCACCTACCCTCCATTGATGAGGCCGCTACAGTTGG
>NZ_CAUVXO010000703.1:0-627 GCF_963555865.1 Protofrankia sp. Cr1 | reverse complement strand
TGGCGCTGGCGGTCTCGCTAGCGCTGACCATTACCGCGGGAGTCCAGGGCAAAGGTGCCTGCACGGTTCTGGCTGGCCTCACCGTCCTCTCCCTCGCCACCAACATTGTGGTGACCGTCCGCGGTGATCTCCCCATCAACGTTGCCATGGCGTCGTGGCAGGCCGACAACCCGCCTTCGGACTGGGAGAACCATCGGGCCCGATGGAACGCTTTCAATCGGATACGGACAGTAGCCGCCGTTACGGCATTCGTGCTGCTAGCGGTGGCGTCGATCGCACCTCATTGACCGCCTGGAGAATCCGCACTCCGGTGCGACCCGGGCCCGGTAGAGCGTGATACCGGGCCCGAACGCCCACCACGAGGTGTCGCTTGCGACCGGTCGCTCGCTTGCCTATGTCGGATCCGCGGGCCTCGCCGCCCTCGCTACTCTTGATCGACTGGGCGTCCATGACTGCGGCTGAGGGGTCGCGGTCCGCGGCAATGCGAACCTGTCGGCGTGCTTTCGCGGTTCGCGCAGCGCAGCGGTGCGGTGCGGTGCGGTGCGGTGCGGTCAGGCCGTGCCGCTCCGGGCTCCGCTCAAAGGAGCCCCGCCCTGCTCGTCAGACGACCTGAGGTGGAGCATCTAG
>NZ_CAUVXO010000702.1:1655-2782 GCF_963555865.1 Protofrankia sp. Cr1 | reverse complement strand
ACTCCTGACCACCCACACCCCCGGCACCCCCGACGGCGACGACGCACCCGGCAACAGCACCCCCACCACCGACCAGCGTTACCACCGCCACCTCCCACCCCACCCCGACCCGGCCACCCTCACCGACACCATCCACGCCCTACTCACCCCGACCACCGACGACCAGACCCACATCGGCAGGCCTGCTGGACTGGACAACCACCAGCCGCCGACGCGGGGCTCGGACGACCGCTCGCCCGCCGGCCGAAAGATGTGAATCCACTGCTATGGGAGCAGCACGAAAGTCACATCGTTCAGGCGACCGCCGACGCGGGGCACGGGCGACCGCTCGCCCGCCAGCGCAGGGTTCAGACGACCGCCGGCGCGGGGTTCGGACGACGGTGGGGCCTCACGGCGAGATGCGGGTTCCGTTCTGGCGGGCGGCGCGTTCGTAGAGATGGGCGGCCCGCAGCGGGTCACCGTTGCGTTCATGGAGCGCGGCAGCCCCGACAAGGTTGTCGGCGAGCTCGGCCTCGAGCGCGTCATCCAGCCAGGTACGCGGTGCCGACGGTGCGTCCGGGACGCGGTTGCGCAGCCTTTTCCACAGCTCTCGGGCACGTTGCACGCCGCCGGCGGGCGGTTGCGGTGTCGGTGTCGACGCGGCAACCGGCACCACCTCGGGTGGCCGTGGGGTGACCTGTGCGTCGACGTCGGCCAGCGCCGCGACGGTCTCCGGTGGGAGCTGAAGGTCCAGATCGGGGCCGGGACCGGCCCACAACGTCCAAACCGGCTGGCGGGCGCGCAGGTCGAAGGCGACGGCCCGGTCCGGCAGCGCCACCACGGCAACGTCGTCCACAACGCCGAACAGGGCTTGGCGGGCGGTCGGGGGCAGCCGCGGGCGCGTCCGGTAGCCGACCGGCAGGAACAGCGGACCCGGGCCGAGGCGGTACAGCGGTTCACCGATCGGCAGCCGTTCGAGCAAACCGCCGGGGGCGAGCAACAGGTGCCTGTCCCGACCGCGGACGACAAACGCGATCTCGGCGAGTGGGTGCCCTTCCAACAGCGGCGGGACGCTGGCGAGATCGTCGTCGTCGAGGAGCGCCGCGGCGATGTCCACACCGCTGGTGCGGCCCGGCACGATCGCGACC
>NZ_CAUVXO010000702.1:0-1297 GCF_963555865.1 Protofrankia sp. Cr1 | reverse complement strand
GGCTGCCCGTCCAGCCGCCCGTCCAGCCGCAACAACGTGGTGTCCGGTACCGGAATGGTCCGGTCCGGTGGTTCCAGCCGGTAGCCGTCAGCGAGCCGGACGAGCGCGGCTCCGTCGCTGGGCTCGCCCAGGCCGACCAGCCGCCAGCAGCCGAAGGAGCTGTCGGCCAGCACCCACGTGCCGGCGTCCATCAGGTCGGCGAGCAGCGGGTCACCCAGGGCGGACGCCATGGCGTGCTGGAGCAGCAGCCCGTCGCCGGTGGCCCGGCAGACCAGCACGAACGGGTCATGATCGAGCGCAGCCAGTAGCGACGCGGGCAGCGCCTCCCCCGATGCGGCGGACAGCCGCAGTTCGGTGGCGACCCGGCCGCCACCGAACGGTCCGGCAGCAGCCCCGGACAGCGGGGCGTCGAACAGCGGATCCAGCCGGACCGGCCGGTAGCTCACCGACAGCCCCAGCTCCAGGGCACGTTGGATGACCTCGCCGGCCAGCGCACCGGGCAGCAGGACCACCGCCTCGGTGGATGTGCCGGCCGCGACCGGGTGGAGTCCGGCGGTCCGGACCACTTCGACGACGCTCACCGGACGGAGCCCGGACGTGGGCACCGACCCACGGTCGCCGTCCGGTGTGACCGGGGCGACCGGCATGGCGCCCCAGCCACGATCGGGCCGGAACCATCCATCGGCGTGGACATACAGCCGACCCTGCGCGGTTGACACCAGCTCCCGGCCCAGGTCAAGGTCCATTTCTACGGCCACCCACCAGCCACCGGAACCGGCGACGGTCGGGACGCCTGACGGTTCCTCCAGTCCGTCGGCCCGCAGGAACTGGATGCTGTCACGGTGCCCGGTTGCCATGAGTGAGCCGGCGAACACCAGCGCCGCGGAGGCGGAGGCGAACCTGCCGGCGAGTTCCACCACCTGCGCAGAAAGGCCGGCGGAGTCAGCGGACCCGTCCGGTCCAGTGGACGAGTCCGGTCGGATCGCCGATCCGTTCTGGGGGATCGGGATCAGGATCGCGTCCGGAGGCGTGGGCTCCTGGGGGCTGGGCTCCGGTAGCGGGGATGCCTGTGGAACGGGAACCTCGTCCGGCCGGATCTCGTGGACACCGAAAGGATGTCGCCCTTGACCGGACGCTGGAGGATCGGGATTCAGAGCCATCGGCTACCCCGCGGACAGGCTGGTCGTGGATCCGGCAGCGACGGACGGCCCGCCAGGAGAGAACACCCCGGCTGCTGTCGGTGGCACAGCACCGGTCGACACAGCGCCGGAGGGCAGGGTCAGTTGGTGTGCAGCAC
>NZ_CAUVXO010000701.1:2341-3186 GCF_963555865.1 Protofrankia sp. Cr1 | reverse complement strand
GGTCGCCGACCAAGTCCGTGTGTGGGATCGGGAGGTTTGGGATCGGGAGCAGCGCCACGGCCCCCGCCCACGGCTGACCGTGCTCGCCGATGAGAGTGAGGCACACCGGGCGGTCTGATGTGACAAATCCAAACGATAGGATCGCGCCGTGTGGCCGTCCGCGGTAAGCGACGGCCTCGTCATCCCAGTCCAGAGGGGTTGGGTGAGCTGTCAGTGGCCACTGTGAGTCAACGGGGTGAGCAACGGCGACTCCGCGGTCGGATGCGCGAGCTCGGTATGAGCCATGACGAGATCGCCGGCGAGTTCGGGCGCCGGTTTCGCTACCGACCCCGCGCCGCGTACCGGCACGCGTTCGGGTGGACGCTCCAGGAAGCCGCCGACACGATCAATGCGCACGCGGCGAGCCTCGGGCTCGATCCGATGGGCAGAGCGACCATGACCATGCCGCGGCTGTCTGAGCTGGAGTCCTGGCCTACCTCGGGCGGACGCCGGCCCACCCCCCAGGTCCTCGCCCTGTTCGCGCATGTCTACGGCACCGACATCCATCACCTCCTCGACCTTGAAGACCGCGAACACCTGGCCGCCGCGGATCTTCTCCTCATCGGCAGGATCGTGCGCGAGGTCGGAGTCTGCGCTGTGCGCGGGCAGCCTTCGGCTACGCCGCACGTCGCAGCTCAGGGGAGCGACTACTTTCCGTCGCAAGGAGGCGGTGGCGCGCTGTTGCCGTGTCCACTTCTGCCGGCGTTCGTAGACAATGCATCCTTGTCCGGGTCTCGTGCTTGGTCTTCGGAGAGGCCGGCGCCAGTCGGCTTCGAGGGAGAGGGGTCACCGACGAAGCGTCGCGA
>NZ_CAUVXO010000701.1:1479-2032 GCF_963555865.1 Protofrankia sp. Cr1 | reverse complement strand
GTGCCGGCAATGGGTCTCGTCGATGGTGGCGGGACGGCAGACCCTGAGCCAGCGACGGCACCTGTGCGTTGTCGGTGGATGGCTGTCGGGACTGTTAGGGCACCTGGCGCTCGATCTCGGTGACAGCGCCGTCGCGCACGCGCACTGTCTCACGGCGTGGCAACTCGCCACGGACTCCGGCGACACGCGGCTGGGCGCGTGGGTCCGGGGAACACAGGCGATGATCGCCTTCTACGCGGGTGATGCGGTGGACGCCCTACGCTATGCCCTGGCCGGTCTGGACATCGCCCCCCGCAACTCCTTCGTCCATACTCGACTCCTCGCGCAGCAGGGACGGGCCCATGCACGTCTGGGTGACGCCGATGGCGTCAGCGTCGCGTTCGCCCGCGCGGAGAATTCCTTCGAGTCGGTGACGGAGAAGGCGTCGCACAGCATCTTCTCCTTCGACTACCCCTATCTACCCTTCTACGCCGGCACGTCCTACACGGCGCTCGCGAAACCGACAAAGGCGCAGACCTTCGCCCAACAGGCGGTCACACTGTGCGACGCCGCA
>NZ_CAUVXO010000701.1:0-1042 GCF_963555865.1 Protofrankia sp. Cr1 | reverse complement strand
GCGGTGAACTGGCCGGTCGCACGGGCCTTGGCCCGCGTCGACCTCGCGCTCGCCGCAGTGCGGCAAAACGAGCCAGACAGGGCGTGTGCGGTGACCGCGGAGGCTCTGGAGATCTGCGCGACACAGCGCCCGGTGGATCTGATCATTCGCCGCACGGGTGAGGTCGTGCGCGAGATGCAGCCCTACCAAGCCATGCCCTCGGTCCGAGACCTGCGCGAGCGCCAGGCAAACCTCGCCCGCCAACTTCGTGGCGCGGGGCTGAACGCTACCGAAACCGAGACCGGGTCAGTACAGGATCGACGGACGGACACACTCTAGTGGATCTTCATCTGGACGGTAAGGTCGCGCTCGTCACCGGGGGTTCCCGCGGCATCGGGCACGCGATCACCTCCCGCCTGTCAGCCGAGGGCTGCCGGGTGGGGATCTGCGGACGCGATCCCGACGCCCTTGCCCACGCGACGGCGGACCTCCACCGCGCCGGGTCCGACGCTTTCAGCTTCGTGGCCGACGTGACCAGGCCGGGCGAGGTCGAACGCTTCGTCGATGCCGCCGCCGAATCCCTCGGCGGAGTCGATCTGCTTGTCGCGAATGTCGGCGGCACCGTCGGTGGGGATCTTCTCGACTCCACTTCTGACGATTGGGCGCAGACGTTCGAGCTCAACGCCGGACATGCCGTCCGGGCAATCCGGGCCGCCGTCCCGCACATGAAGAACAATGGTGGCGGGTCTATTGTCATCGTCTCGTCGATTTCGGCATCGAAGCCGTCGCCGCGGGCGCAGTACGGCGCGGCCAAGGCCGCGGAGATCTATCTGGCGTCGGCCTTCGCGCGAGAGCTGGCGCCCTTGCACGTGCGGGTCAACGCGGTGAGCCCGGGTTCTGTTCTCTTTCCCGGAGGTGGCTGGGACGGGTACTCCCAACAGCACCCGGATGATTTCAACGAGTTTGTTCGGCGGGATTTTCCGACGCATCGGCTGGGGACCGTCGACGAGGTCGCGGACGTGGTGACCTTTCTGCTGTCCGACCGGGCGAGCTGGGTGAACGG
>NZ_CAUVXO010000700.1:1496-2727 GCF_963555865.1 Protofrankia sp. Cr1 | reverse complement strand
ATACGAGCGTCCGGTCGTCCTGCCCGGCGAACGCGAGGACCTTTTCGTCGTCTGCTGCGCCGAGCCCGACGTCGCGCACGTGCAGGACGTCGTGTCCTGCCTGGCGCAGACCCTCGGCGAGGCTGTTGGACAGGTTGTTGTCGAGGAGGAACCGCACATCGAGGTCAGGCGGAGATGACGAGGGGGAGCTGGCGTTCGAGTACCGCCTCGGCGGCAAACCGGAGGGCTTCGCGCACGTCTTCCCGGTTGAGGTCGGGCAGCTCTGTGGTGACCTCGTCGATGGTCATGCCATCCGCGATCATGCCGACGACGGTGGCAACCGGTATGCGGAGCCCACGTACGCATGGAACACCGCCCATCTGCGCGGGGTTCACGGTGATCCGAGTGAAGTGCACGGCGCCTCCTCTGTCACCTCCAGGATACGGCGATCACGTGCGGCAGTCCGTTGGCTCGGCGGGAGCTGCCTCGGGTAGCTCTGCTGTTCGGTCACGCCATGTCTAGCCGATGCTCGACCTTCTGCTACAAGACGATCAAAAGCCTCGCGCCCTTGGTGGGCTGCGGGGCCGAATCCAGCTCGACAAGCTCACTCCCCTCGACGTCCGGCGCCTGGTCGCGGCGGCGAAGGCGTCCGGGTTGTCTGCGGTGAGCGTCCGCCACGTGCACGGCCTGATCCGTAACGCACTCGCCGAAGCCGAACGGCTCGACCTCGTGCCCCGCAACGTCGCGAAGGCGGTACGCGCACCATCCGTCGCGCACAAGGACGTCCAGGTGCTGCGTCCCGAGGAAGCACGACGCCTCATGGAGGTTCTGCACGGTGACCGCCTGGAAGCACTCTTCGCCTGTGGCCTGATGCTCGGCCTACGCCGCGGGGAGATCCTCGGCCTGCGCTGGACCGATGTCGACCTTGACGGCGCCGTCCGCCACGTCCGCCAGAGCCTCCAGCGGGTCGACGGCTCCCTGACGTTCACGCCGGCGAAGACCGTCCGCTCACACCGGAAGCTACCGATCCCGGCCCGACTGATGGACCTGCTACGCCAACACCGGGTGACACAAGCGGGCGAACGGTTCGAACGCGGTGACTCCTGGACTGAGACGGGCCTCGTGTTCACCTCGTCGATCGGGACCCCACTGGAACCACGGAACGTCAACCGCTGGTTCGATCAGCTTCGGGCAACGGCCGGACTCCCCTGGCTCCGCCTACACGATCTTCGTCATGCATTCGCCTCGATGC
>NZ_CAUVXO010000700.1:0-1265 GCF_963555865.1 Protofrankia sp. Cr1 | reverse complement strand
GATAACCGCTGGTCAGGATGGGTGCGCCGCCAGGGACTTGAACCCCGAACCCGCAGATTAAGAGTCTGCTGCTCTGCCAATTGAGCTAGCGGCGCGTGTCGCCTTGCGACGGATCTGAATGTATCAGGTCCAGGGACGATCGAGGTCCACCAGTGGCCCCAGCCAAAGCCAACGTGACGACAAGAAGCCGCGATCGGGCGACGCGTCCGGCGGCACGGTCGACCCGAGCGGCCCGCCGGGATGGACGGGGCTGGTCGGCCGACCAGCTGGAGCATGCAGCGGCGCACGAGTGGAAGGTCGACGTACATCGAACGCCCGAAATGCCCGATATATGGACGGAAACCTTCCACTCGTGCTGGTGCGTGGCGGCGCCGGGCACGGCTTGAGCGGCTGGAGAGCGGTCAGCCGTTCTCACAACCGGTACCGTCGTGATTACCGTCGAGCTTGAACGGGTCGGGCGAGCGCACCCGCAGCGGGCCCCGCACATAGTTGGGGCCGTCACCCGTGCCGCCGGCACAGTCGTAGTCGCCGATCCCGTCATGAAGGCAGACATCGGGGTAGGCGGGGTCACAGTTGCCCGCCGGTGCGGCCGCCGCGGTCGTCGCCGGCCGCGGCGCGGGCGCAGCCGCGGGAGCCTGACCCGCGGCCTGGGCCGATGGTCGAGATACCGGATGTGTAGTCGGGGCCGTGGCGGCGTTCCCGGCTGCGGACACGGCGGCGGACGCGGACGTCGTCGCGACCGCTACGGCCGGTTGCGGGGCCGCCGGGATCTCGCCAGCAGTCGGGGTCACCGGCCCAGCTGCGACGGCCTCGCCGGCAGGGAACCCGACCGTGGCCGACGGGCTCGGTGACGCGGACGGGTCGGCGGACGGGCTCTGCGAGCTCGACACCGCCAACGACGTCACCGTGGCCGGGCCGTTGTTGCCCCCGACCGCCGCGAGCACGAGGAAACACAGGAAACTCGCGCCGGTGAGGAATCCAGCGGTACGGCGGTTGTGGACGCGCACGCGGTGAAGGTGACCGCGCACCAGCCCAATAAACCCGACAATCATGACGACTAGGACAATAAATTCGCAAAACTCCAGCATGCAACCCCCCCGTGAACGTGACGGGTGACTATAGCGCATACCGGAACGAAGGAACGACACGCCCACCCGGCCGGGTCACGGGCCGGGCGCCAGGTTCGCGCTGCCTACTGGCCTGGCGCCGCGTCCACACTGAACGCGGGTCCACACTGAACGCGGATTCACACCGGATGCCGCACG
>NZ_CAUVXO010000699.1:0-2505 GCF_963555865.1 Protofrankia sp. Cr1 | reverse complement strand
CTCGCACCCTGAGGCGCTGAAGGGCGCTGTGCAGAAGGCGGTCGCCGCAGGCATCCCGGTTGTCGCCCTTAATGCCGGACTCGACGACTGGGAGGGCGCCGGCGCGACGGAGTACTTCGGGCAGGACGAGAGCATCGCCGGTGAGGCGGCCGGCAGGCGGCTGTCCGGCGAGGGCGCCAAGAGGGTGCTCTGCGTGATCCAGGAACAGGGCTCGGTGTCGCTGGAGGCGCGCTGCGCAGGCGTGAAGAAGGGTTTCTCCGGGCAGACCGAGAACCTCTACGTCACCGGCACCAACATGCCGTCGGTGCGCTCGACGATCCAGGCGAAACTGCAGCAGGACCCGGGCATCGACCGGGTCGTCGCGTTGGGCGCGCAGATCGCGCTGACCGCCGTCCAGTCCGTCCGGGACGCCGGCAGCCCGGCGAAGGTCGCGACATTCGACACGAACCCGCAGATGGTGCAGGCGATCCGGGACGGGTCCGTGGAGTGGGCCATTGACCAGCAGCCGTTCCTGCAGGGTTACCTGGCGGTGGACTCGCTGTGGCTGTACCGGGTCAACGGGAACGTCATCGGTGGTGGGAAGGCGGTCCTGACCGGCCCGTCCTTCATCACCAAGAACAACATCGATCAGATCGGCAGGTTTGCGGCCAACGGTACGCGGTAGCCACCGGCCCCCTCTCGCCTCACGAGAGGGGGCCGAAGCTGCCGGGGCCGGTCACCGACTCCCCGCGGTGGTCGGCTGACAACTCCCCACTGGACGACTCGTCATGCCGCCGCCGACGGCATCCGGGCGAAGTCCGAAAACTCGGAGCATCGCAATGGCGCAAAAACTGGGAATGGCCACGCCGCAACCGACACCGAAGGCCCCGGTCGACGCGCCGGCCGGCGTCGGCGACCGGATCCGGCACCGGTCGCTGGGACATCGCCTGCTGATGCGGCCGGAAATCGGCTCGCTGATCGGCGCGATCGTCGTCTACATCTTCTTCTTCGCGGTCGCCGACCCGTTCCGGCAGCTCGGCTCCCTGGCCACCATCCTCTACGCCAGTTCGACGATCGGCATCATGGCCGTCCCGGTCGCATTACTGATGATTGGCGGCGAGTTCGACCTGTCGGCCGGTGTCGCCGTGACTTCCGCATCCCTCACCGCGTCAATGTTCAGCTACCAGTTCACCCTCAACGTGTGGGTCGGCGTGGCGGTTTCGCTGGCCGTGGCCCTTGCGGTCGGCTGGCTCAACGGTTACCTGGTGGTGCGCACCGGGATCCCCAGCTTCCTGGTCACCCTGGGCACTTTCCTGATGCTGCAGGGTCTGAACCTCGCGATCACAAAGATTCTCACCGGAAACGTCGCGACCTCGGACGTGTCGAACATGGCCGGTTTCGATTCCGCACGCAAAGTCTTCGCGTCCTCGTTCGACGTCGGCGGCGTCACGATCCGTATCACCGTGGTGTGGTGGCTGGCTTTCGCCGTACTTGCGACGGTTGCGCTGCTGCGGACCCGGACCGGAAACTGGATCTTCGCTGTCGGCGGCAACGCCGGCAGCGCGGGGGCGATCGGCGTCCCGGTCAAGCGAACGAAGATCAGTCTTTTCATGGCGGTCGGCTTCATGGCCTGGTTTTCCGGGATGCACCTGCTCTTCTCCTTCAACACGGTGCAGTCCGGCGAGGGCGTGGGGAACGAGTTTCTCTACATCATCGCGGCCGTTATCGGCGGCTGTCTGCTCACCGGCGGGTACGGCTCGGCGATCGGCTCGGCCGTCGGCGCCTTCATCTTCGGCATGACCACCCAGGGCATCGTCTACGCCGGCTGGAACCCCGACTGGTTCAAGTTCTTCCTCGGCGCGATGTTGTTGCTGGCGACCGTGACAAACACCTACGTCCGCCGGCTCGCGACCCGAAGGTAAGGCCAGATGACCGTCTCAACCGAAAATGAGACCGGGATTGCGGAGCAGGCCGCCCCGCCGCTGATCCAGATGACCGGGGTGGGTAAGCGCTACGGCAACATCCAGGCGCTGAGCGGCATCTCGCTGCGGGTGGGCCGCGGTGAGGTCACCTGCGTGCTGGGGGACAACGGCGCAGGTAAGTCCTCCCTCATCAAGGTGATGGCCGGCGTGCACCAGCACGACGAGGGCGAGGTCCGGGTAGACGGTGGGCGGGTCCGCTTCTCCTCGCCGCGGGAGGCGCTCGACCGCGGCATCGCCACCGTCTACCAGGACCTCGCTGTGGTTCCGCTGATGCCGGTCTGGCGCAACTTCTTCCTCGGCTCGGAGGTGCGCACCGGGTTCTGGCCGGTGAAGCTGCTGGACGCCGGTCTTATGCGTGCCACGACCTTGTCCGAGTTGGCCAAGATGGGAATCAACCTGGCCGAGGTCGACCAGCCCATCGGCACTCTCTCCGGCGGCGAGCGGCAGTGCGTCGCGATTGCCCGCGCGGTCTATTTCGGAGCCAGGGTGCTGATCCTCGACGAGCCGACGGCGGCCCTCGGCGTCAAGCAGTCCGGGGTGGTGC
>NZ_CAUVXO010000698.1:0-2509 GCF_963555865.1 Protofrankia sp. Cr1 | reverse complement strand
GGACTGTCGGCGGGGAAGGGGACGACGGTCAGCGCCACGAACTGGTCACCGACCGAGCGAGGAGAGGAGCTGGAATACGGGTCGAAAGTTGTGGCCCGAATGATATCGCCGACGGGGCCGAGTTTCGCGTGGGCCGTCGCGCGGATGGTCAGCGGTATCGGCTTACCATCAGGGATCTCTCCGCGGCGCAATGTGACGGTATCCAAAGCGACGCCGAGATCTTTCCAGGAGTCCGGAGTTGTCAGAGTGATCTCCTTGACTCGTCCCCATGGGCCGGCGACGGTCAGGTAGCCGGACACCGAGCCTCCGCGCGGGAGCGGACCATCGAGCGTGGGGAGGGTGACGACAGGCCCTGGTTCCTTCTTGGTGTCCACCTTCTCCTGTACCGAGGTCGGGTACTCGATCTTGGCTTCTTCAGGTCCCGTGACGCCGGGCCAGCGCACCGTTGCTTCGAACGCGAGCGATGCCGATGCAGCTTGAGGAATCGAGACGCTCGTGGTGAAGTCGACGATGTCGCTGCCGCCGGAGTCGGCCGCGAAGCGAGGCTCGGTCCGCATGCCGACCGCTGGCTGGCCACCGGAGCCGTGGTCGAGAGCGATCTGCGCGGTCACGCTCTCAAGCGCGCCCGGGATCTGCAGCGCACCAGCCCGGGTGTACAGGCGTGCTTCCACGTTCACCATGGGCAGGCCGCCGTTTGGCCCAGGTTGTGGTGGGGTTGGGCGTACCAGCATCGCGGTACGCGGCGTCCCTTCCCACTCCACCTGTGGGTCGATCATGATAGGTGGCCCTCCTGGTGGCGCGCTTGCGACGACTGTCCATTCGCCGGGCATCGGGCGGGTGATGCGTAGTCGGTCGTACCCGTCCGCGCCGGCGGTGCGCTCGAAGGTGGAGCCGTCCGGGGCCTTCTCGCCGGGCTGCACGAAGTTGGTGGGGGAACAGTCCTGCGGGCCGGCGGCTGGGTGGGGTTGGCAGAAGTTGAACGTGAGTCGGCCTTCGTGCCGTACGCGGATCGTCGCGTCGGTTGCCGGCAGCGGGATGCGCCGTTTCGCTTCGCTCCGACACAGCGCCCGGGGTGTGAGAGCAGTGGCAATCGCCGTCGCCGCCGGGATGAGATCATCCCCTGCGCCCGCCATGTGTAGGGAGGGCGTATCCCGCTCGCAGGTGCCCGACCCTTGGAACCCGCCGCGGGTGATCGCGTCCAGGCTGGCTGCGTCCGCGGACCCGAAGCCCAGTGGCCACACCTCGATCTGGTTGGTGTGCAAGTCGGTCGGGACGGCGTTCATGAGCTGGTTTCGCCTGTTGGCCGTACCGCCGGCGAACAGGACAAGCACCCGCCGCGTGCCGGCGGGCGTGTTGCGGACCAGATCATCTTCGAAGAACTTCAGTGCCCCGGCGATGTCGGAGTCATTGCCTTCGGCGGCCTTGCGTGGGTGCAGGCCCTTGAGGCACTCCGCGATCGACGAGCCGGCCGTGGCCGTGGCCGTCGACGGACCCGCCTCCTGAAAGGGACAAACCCGGTCGAAGGTGGGTTTTCCTTCTGTTGGCGGTGGTGGCGCACTCCCGTAGCCGGCCACTGCGACCTGGTAGTCGGGCTTGTAGTCGCCAGCCAGAGCCGAGGCGGCGATCGTCGTGGCCGCCTCCCTCTCCCAATCGATCTGGCCGACCGTCACGTTCGCGGATTCGTCGACCAGGATCTGGACTCGGACCGGTTGTGGCGATGTTTTCGACACCGGTGCGGCAGGGTCGGGAGAGCGCGTTTGCGCATTGACAGGTACGGTCCAGAAGACGACCGCGACGGTGACGCACATCCCCGCCAGTACGCGCCCGAAGCGTGCTGTGGACATTCGGCTGGCCATCCCTAACCCCCGTCGGCGCTGGACTCCACCAGACCAAACTCTCGCCGCGGTGGAAACCGTACCGGACAATAGCCACCGTCTACGCCGGAGCTCTTCGAATCTCGGCATTTGACGGAATTAACTTTGAGTGTTTATAGGTGTACCTAGGGTAACTCGATCATGTGTTCATTGCGCTTCCCGCCCAGGCTGCCCCGCCCCGGTGCGGCCCAGTCGAGCAATACCCGACGAGAACCTACTCCGCAATCGGTAGATCGTTGTCGGTGGGTTGCGTGGTGACCGCCGTCCCTGGAGTCCACGGGGTTAATGGGTGTCGCCAGTGCGGGTGTCGCTTCAGGTAAACAGCTGGCCAAGCGGAGGTGCGGGATTCACTCGGGTCGGGAAACTGGCGTGCGTTCCGGTAGGATCGGTATTCACTATGGACCACCACGCGGGGGGAGTGTCCATTGGCTGTAAAGCAATCAGGCGTAGGAGGTCGGCAGGCATGGCTGCCGCCTGCCCTGGTGGCGCGCCTGATGGGCGGCGTGGTTGCCGTTGG
This sequence comes from Protofrankia sp. Cr1, assembly GCF_963555865.1. Classification (NCBI taxonomy): domain Bacteria; kingdom Bacillati; phylum Actinomycetota; class Actinomycetes; order Frankiales; family Frankiaceae; genus Protofrankia; species Protofrankia sp. Cr1. The sequence continues at coordinate 118 of NZ_CAUVXO010000698.1, read as the reverse complement.
CGTCGTCCTGGCCGGGACGGCCGTCCCGGCCAGCGGCCAAACGCTGCCGAGCACCGCCGCCTCGAATGCCGCAGGCAATGACCTGGCCACCCAGCCAGTGCGGGTCGTTGTGCTTGTC
>NZ_CAUVXO010000697.1:0-2511 GCF_963555865.1 Protofrankia sp. Cr1 | reverse complement strand
CTACCAGCACGGGGGATGCGGGATCCCGTCTCGCCACCGCGTTTGATGAGGGTGCGCGATGTGCCGCCGACGCCGCAGCCGCCTTGCGCACGGCCGCTGACGGATGGGAGCAAGCGCTCGCCACCTACCGGCGGGCGCGCAGTCTGGCCGATGAGGCGCTGGTCGAAGAGCAGCAGCATCGGGCGAGCCAAGCCTCAGCTGCCGCGCATGACCTGGCAAGCGGCAGCCTGCTGAAGATCATAGGCGATGGGGCGGCGGCCCTGGGCTGGGACGACTGGCAGAGTCCGCTGCGGCAGCAGTCGCGGGCGGTCGCACGAGGCGCGATTGCGGAAGCTGGGCAGGTCTCGGCGACGTGTGTCCAGGTTCTTGATCGGGTGGCTGACGCGCTCGGTGCGCTCCCGCCAGCGCCGCAGCCGCACAAGTCATGGTGGGACCACGGTCCGCTTGGTTGGGCGGTGCATGAGACGGCCCAAGCGGCAGACACTGTGGGTAACCTGGCTGGCTCCGTCCTCCAGAATCCGGGCGAGATCGGAACCCTCGGCGGCGACATGGCGGGGATGGCGCTGGGCGCGGGCCTGATGCTGCTCGGCGCCGGCGAAGAGGTCGGTGGTTTTGCCCTCGACGTGACAGGTGTGGGCGCGGTTATCGGGGTGCCGGCCAACATCCTGGGGGCGGCGACGATCGCCACCGGGGCGGTCACGGCGGGTACCTTTGCGGCCAAGACGGGCTCTGACCTGTCGCAGACGATGACTGAGGCTCGGGCGAGCGGTGGTTCGGGTAGCGGCGATGCCGGCCTCGGCGCCCGTCCCACTGCGCCGGTCGATCCGCCTTCGGAAGCGGCCCCGTTCCGGCACGACCTGGCTGATGAGGTCCCCGCCTACGGTGAGAATGGCTCGAAGACCAGCGGGCTGCTGGATCTCGGCAGCGGCGCCCCGGAACCCTTGACGAGTGGCTACAACGGCCCATCCAAGCTGCTACCGAAACCGAGGCCGGGTATGAACGGCAACAACGTCTCGCATGTCGAGGCTCATGCCGCGGCCCAGATGCGCTTACAAAACGTGACCGAGGGGACCCTGTATATCAACCGTGTACCGTGTGGCGGTGTGACAGGGTGTGACACACTGTTGCCCCGGATGGTGCCGAAGGGCAGTCGGCTTACGATCTACGGACCGAACGGCTTTGTCCGGGTCGTTGAAGGGCAGGGGTAGGCCATGATGGCCGAGCAGGATGTTGCCGTGCAACGCGGTTACGTCGAGTGGGGTGAGGGACCGCAGCGTGCCCAGATTGAGACCGTTGACGAGCTGGACGTCCTGCTCGACCGGGTCGAAGTCGCGGCACGCGATCAGCAGCGGTCCGTTCTGGCCGTGATCTTCCTCGACGGCGCGTCGTTCCTTACCGTCGGGTTGGGCGCGGCCGAGAGCTTCGTGGGCGTGGATGACCAGAGCACCGGGCAGACCTGGTGGTCCCGTGGCGACCGCTACCAGGACGATGATGAGGTCGAGTTCTACCTTGGCAACCAAGGCAGCTACTACCCGCGCTGGGTGCTGATCCCGGCCCCGACCGTGCGCGAAGTCGTGCGAGAGATGTTCACCACCGGTCGGCGCCCAGACTCGATCAGGTGGGACGAGCCCTAAAATGATCGTTCTCTGCCACGGGGGGGGCGAACGGGACGACGATTCGACGCTGTGCCAACCCGTTCCGAGCCCGTGGCGCCAACCCGCTGACGCACTTCGTCGCCGTGCGGGTTGTCGACTGCGGTGGCCGGCGAGCCGGATCTATGGGGTGAGCGAACTCCGGATGCGGCGCAAGCAGGTCGGGACAGCCTGCCAGCTCGCCCTTCTTTAAGATCTTTAGCCGGACGCGGCTCTGCTATGCGACCGCGGTGACGATGTGGATGCAGTTGTCACAGTGTTAGAGCGTGTACGGGCGACAGCCGTGCCGGAAGCTCAGGTCGTATGATCGAGATATCCGCCTAAAGGCTCGTTGCAATGAGCTATTCAGTGGCCCGCGGCCGGTTCTACTGCCATGAACCAGAAATCCGGCTTTTGCGTGGGCGAGGCGGCGCTGCAGCCCGTAGGCATCCGAGTCGGCCTCGGCGGGGAGCCGGAACCCGAACGTTTGCCGCCGGAGACCTGCCCCCCGGGGGGCAGGCGCACCTGCCTTAGATGATCTCTATGCGTTTACAACAAGATTCAGCAGCGTGGCCTTCAATGCCACGAGTGCGCCCGGGCCAAACGCGGGATCAGTCGCCGGATCCCGCCCGACCGGGCGGCGAAGGTCATGACGGAGGCAGGCATGGAGCCCCAGTCCCGGTGCCGACGACATGCCACAGCGTGGATACACCGAGACAATCTCCGAGTTCTATGTGAACGCCAAAGACATCGCAGCCAAGGTCCGTGAACTGAGCGAGAAGTTCCGTGCGGAATCCGCCTGAGCCCATGTTTCCAACCGTGCAGCGGAGTTCGGACATCAGCGCAAGCGACTACGAGAACCGGCAGTTGATCTTTGTGC
>NZ_CAUVXO010000696.1:0-2516 GCF_963555865.1 Protofrankia sp. Cr1 | reverse complement strand
CTTCACACCCAACGGGTGCGCGAGATGCACCCGCGCACCCGACGGGGCGAGCACGTCCGCCGCCCAGTACCAGCCATACGTCGCTTCCAGCACCACATCCGGGCTTTCACCCGCCCGGCTGATCTCCACGGCCAGCGACTCCGCCTCGTTACTGATCCGGACGGTGCCGCGCGCGGGTCGCCGTCAGGCGTCATCCGCTCCGGACGTGCCGCGCGCGGGTCGCCGTCAGGCGTCATCCGCACGATCAGCGACCGCCGCCGGTGCAGATCGATCCGCACTACCTGATGACCCTCATACGATGGATCCACAGGGGCCTCCTTCATCGGTGGCCGTGAGCAACCCGAGAACCTACCCAACTCGGGAGTCACCGGGAGCAGAGGTCCCGCCCCTGCATCGCATCCGCGGCCCTGTCCGTGCAGTTGCACGCCACATGACGCCCGACCCAGGACAGGCCACGCACGACGTTCACCTCGGGCAGATCACATCCCCGCCAGCGGACACCTTCATGGCCGTCCCTGGGCAGGATCTCGCGGCCGCCGACACACGCCGAAGCGGGGTGGACGACGGCGTTGCACCGGCCGCTTCGTTTCGGTGATCCTCTTGACCTACCTGTGATCATCGAGAGGACCGGCTGGCTGGGCCTGCTGGCACAACGCCACCCCCTATGACCCCGCACTCCACCAGACCCGTGAGCATGGGGCATCAGCGCCGGAACGCGACTGTCGAGGCCTTCACCCCTCATGATCCCCGAGACGCTGTCCGCCAGCTAGCGACCCTAGCTAGCCGTCACGTGCCAAGCCCAACACGCCGCCAAAACCGGGAGAGGGAGCGTTTGCTTTCGTGTGCCGTCGAGCGCGTCGCGAGAGTGCTGCCGACTGGCACTGCCATCGGTGCGATTTCGTCGACCGTCTGCCCGGCCGTGAGGAGACGGGCGGGAGGCGCACCGCTGCGCGAACCGGCCAGAGTTGGTCGGGGACTGCGTTGACGGCACCATGGCGAGTGGCCGCACTGAAGGCGACCTGGGACCGCGACGACGCGAGTTGCGAGTCTTGACAATTCATCCATACTGGAGCCTATACTTCCTCATAGAAAACGTGTACAACTACGCTGGGCCCGGCGGATAGAGGCTCCCGCCGGACAGTTGATGACTTCCGACCATGTCGTCGGTGGCCACTGCGCCCTGCGCCCGAACCCTGCTGCCAATCCGCCTCGGGTACTGTCCGTGGGGCTCCGACGGAACTTGCACAATCGCATCGCGCCTTGGTCGAAAGATCATCAATGCGAATTGGCCGACATCCGATGGGAGGCCCTCTTGGCTGTTGTCCGTGTTCCCTGCTCGGCCAGTCCCCACATCGAAGGAGAGCGCCTGGAAGTCGCCCGGAGCGTGGGCGCGTCGTCTGGCCCCGCGGGGCATACCGTCCTGACGGGCGCCGGCCGGGGCGACACGGCCGAATTACCCAGGGTGGCGCGCGCGGCCGGCGGCCACGCGGCGATGACCCCGTTGGTAGCCCAGCCGAACCACAAATGGGTGATGCTGCAAACCGTCGCATTCGTCGTGCTTGCCGCGCGTCTCGGCACGCTTAATTCGCTGTTCGAGGTATGGGCCGTTACGCGCCCGGACTGCCCCGAAAGCGCAGTATCTTGATCGACGCGGCTCTGCTGTTCGACCCGTTGCGGCACCGGATGACGCTGATGGCCCGCCGCGGTCTCATCGCACCAGTGGCGCTCGAGCTCGTCTCGTACGTTGGGTCCGCGCCATGGCTCTTCGTCGAAATCTTACACAGCATCGTGCAGAGTCTCGCTGCTGTCGACCGGCGACGCCGACAGCCGTGACGCCGCCCGTGGGCGGAACCGGCGTGGCACATCCGCCGCCGTGGCCTCGCTACGACGCCGCGTCGATCGCCCGGTGTCAGGAGTTGCTAGCCGCCGGACGGTCGTACGACTACGAGCGTGGCGCGGAGATCCAGCGCCTCGAGGATAGCTTCGCGCTCCATTACGGGCGCACCTTCAGTTTGGCGGTGAACAGCGGCACTAGCGCGCTCTTCCTCGCGTTCCTCGCGGCGGGCCTCGGACCTGGTGACGAGGTAATCGTGCCCACCTACACGTTCCTGGCCACTGGGACTCCCCTGCTGTGGCTGGGTGCGGTCCCGATCCTCGTCGACGCTGGCGATGACACTGGCAACCTTGACAGAGCGCGGATTGAGCCAGCGCTGACGGCCCGAACCCGCGCCATTGTGGTCACGCACCTTTTTGGCCATCCGTGCGACATGTTGCCGATCGCGGAGCTGGCACGTTCCCGAGGGCTGACGCTCATCGAGGATTGCTCGCACGCGCACGGTTCGACTGAGCGCGGGCGCAGGGTGGGGACGTGGGGCGATGCTGCGGTGTTCAGCGTGGGCGGCCGTAAGATGGTCAGTGGTGGCATGGGCGGCATGCTGCTCACGGATTCCTCGCCGATTTTTGAGTTGGCCTGTCTGGCGAGTGCCCCAAAGCAGCGCAGCCTAGTCTCCGTACAC
>NZ_CAUVXO010000695.1:0-2528 GCF_963555865.1 Protofrankia sp. Cr1 | reverse complement strand
CGACACCCTCGTCGCCGCACAGTTCCGCACCGCCCACTTCCCGCAGATCACGACCCTCGAGGACTTCAACCTCGACCACGTGCCCTCGCTGCGCCGCGACGTCCTCGCGCACCTGGCGACCGGCACGTTCATCTATAGCTCGGCGGCCCGCGCGCGGACGGCCTGACGGATCAGGTGGTCGCGCTCGGCGACGTCCGTGGCCCGGCGGGCGGCCTGCGTGTACGCCGCGCCGGCGGCCGGCAGATCGCCGTCGAGCTCGTGCAGGTGGCCGCGGACCGCATGCCACCGGTGGCGGTCGCCGAGCACCTCGCGCAGCCGGTCGGTCTCGCGCAGCCCCGCGACGGCACCGAGCACGTGGCCGACCGCGACAGCGCGGCCCAGCACAGCGGCGGGGTCCTGGTGCACCGGGTCGCCGGTGAGGGCGACCAGGTCGTCGTACCAGGCGAGGATCTGCGGCCAGTCGGTCTCCGCGGCGCTTGCCGCGTCGTCGTGCAGGGCGGCGATGGCGGCCTCGACCTGGTACCGGCCGGGGCGCTCCAGCGCCAGCGCTGACTGCAGGACGCGCACGCCCTCAGCGATCTCGCGGGTGTCCCAGCGGCCCCTGTCCTGCCGGTCGAGGGTGACGATCCGGCCCTGCCCGTCGAGTCGCGCCGGGAGCCGGGCGTGGTTGAGGAGCATCAGCGCGAGCAGCCCCCGCGCCTCCGGTTCCTCGGTGGCGAGGGTGAGTTGACGGGCGAGCCGGATCGCCTCGGCGGCCAGGTCGACCCGCCCCGCGTGCCCGGTCGTGTAAACGAGGTACAGGACGCGCAGCACGACCGCGAGGTCGCCGGGCTCGTCCAGACGGCGCCCGCGCAGGCTGCGCTTGGCCCGGCTGATCCGCTGCGCCATGGTCGCCTCCGGGACGTAGAAGGCGTCGGCGATCTCCCGGGTGGTCAGGCCGCCGACCGCCCGCAGGGTGAGCGCCACCTGGGAGGCGGGCGCGAGATCGGGATGGCAGCAGCAGAAGAGCAGGAAGAGGGCGTCGTCTCCGGTCTCGGTGGTGGGCGACTCAGGCTCCGGCTGTTCGTGCAGCGTGTCCTCGCGAACGCGGCGGGCGGCATCGCTGCGGCGCGCGTCGATCAATCGCCGGGTCGCGACCGTGGACAGCCACGCACGCGGGTCCTGCGGCGGGTGCTCGGGCCAGACGCGCAGCGCCTCCATGAGCGCCTCCTGCAGCGCGTCCTCGGCGGCATCGAAGTCCTCGCCGCGGCGGACCAACCCAGCGAGCACCCGGGGGACGAGGGCGCGCAGCTCACCCTCGTCCACCCGGTCCGTCGGCTGGCCGGACACGCCGGTCAGACGCCGGACGCCGGAGCGGTCATGACCTCCCGGACGTCGATCCACTCGTAGAGCGGCTTGGCGCCGGGGCCGGGCTCGGAGGAGACGTAGGCCGCGATCTCCAGCGCGCGCTCGTGGGACTCCACGTCGATCATGTACCAGCCGGCGACCAGGTCGCTGGTCTCGGGATGCGGGCCGTCGGTGGTGACCGGCGCGGCGTCCGGGCCGCCGTAGCGCACCCAGGTGCGCGCGGGCACGAGCGCCTGGGCGTCAACGTACTCGCCGCGCTCCTCGAGGAGCTCCGCGACGTGGCGGAGGAAGGCCATGTGCGCCTCCACGTCCTCGGGGGCCCACTGGTCCATCGGGGGCACGGGACGGTGCGGCTCCGGGCCGCCGCGGTAGTGCTTGAGCAGCAGGTACTTCGGCATGGTGATCTCCTGATGTCGCGGCCGCGCCTTTCGCGGCCCTCGCCTGGTGAGCGGAGCCGGTCAGAGGTTCTCGACATGGAATCACGCATGAGGAGTTGTTCTCCGTCACCCGCTCCACGGTCTACCGGGCCCTCGCGCGCGCTCGCACCACGACCGCCTGACCGGGCACGGCCGCTACCCTGCACACTTCGGGCCAGCGTGGGGAGCCCCTAGCCGGCAAGAGCCGGCAGCCGCCAGCGCTGAGTCGAACGCACCGGCGAACACGCCTGGCATCCGCCACATCACGTTCGCCGTCGAAGACATCGAGGACGTCCTCGCCCGCCTGCACGCCCACGGCGTCGCTGGTGGATCTCGCAGGTCCGCGGCAGGAGCGGATGACAGGATGGGCTTTAGCCCATACCCTTCGATGGGAGGATGTGCGCAGCGATGGGAAGCACGTTCGACGACTACGCAGCTGGGGTGGAAGCCCGACTTTGGACACCCTCACCAGGCTGGCGGCCCCCCTCGGTGTCCGACTCGCGATCGTCGATGCCGATGGACGCCCCATCTCCGCCTGAACCGCGCCGGCCCCGACTACCCGGTGTGATCACGCATGCCCGCGGCCGGATCCAGCCCCACCGGTAATCCTCACCTCAGATCGCGGGGTAGTAGCGGCGTCTCGGGTCGCTGGGGCTGGTGCCGATCCCCCGGACGAGTCCGCGTTCGGTGAGGGCGTTGAGGATTGCCTGGTCGGTTTCATCCATGGTCGGCGCGGCGACGCGGGTGGTGAACAGGGTGACGCGG
>NZ_CAUVXO010000694.1:0-2529 GCF_963555865.1 Protofrankia sp. Cr1 | reverse complement strand
ATCGACGGAGGCGTGACTGCCTGTTCGGTGCGCCCCGGCCCGACGATGTGTGCTCATTGTGTGTACGGACGTCGCGGCACGATGCGGCACTCCGGAACCCTAGATGACAGCGAAATCGGCCGTCACGTGGACGAATGGGCATCGGGTGGCCCGCGCGAACATGGAGAAACACCCCAGTGGCCGACTTGTAATCGGGCGGTTAGGGGTTCGAGTCCCCTCGTCGTCTCGATCAACATCCCGCTGACCTGCGGGTTTGTGATGTTGATCTAATCTTTTTGCAGCCATGATCGCGAATGTGCGCTCATTGTGTGCTCATTTCGCACGATCATGTCATAGGCCATGATCGTTTTGGGCGAGACCGGTCTCAGTTTGCCTCGTTCCCCGCCACCGCAGTCTGTGACAGATTGTAATCATTGCTGGTTGTGCCAGGTCGCGCTGCGACGTCCCTCTTCGTTGGGATCGCCGCCGCGAGATCGATGTGGCGGCTCCGGCCGTTTGGGGGATGTCGCGGACGTGTCCGGGGCGCGGAGTCCGGCGACACCTGGCGGCGGCCCGCCGCGGAGAGGCCTGCAGTCAATCCGACACGGCGGCGCCTGTGCGCCTCCGTGCGATCGCCGGAGGTCGCGACCCGTCCTTAGGGTTGGACCTGACGCCCGGCTGCCCGACCGCCAGGGTGTTCAGCTCTGCGTCGAGGTCTGTCTCGTGGCGTCCTGGTTCGCTGTGGGCCTGGTTGGGGCGGCGGGTGCCCGCGCTACCCCGGGGGACGCTGGGCACGGTTTGGGGTGCCCGGCGGGCGGTTCGCCGTGTCGGGCCGATAGGTGGACCGATCCGATCGGGACGGCGAGGGGCCGACTGTGTGCGACCGTGGCGGGTCCGGTCCATATCTCGGCGCCGCCTCGTCGTTTGTCCCGCAGGTAGATCGCGGTTGCCTTCCCGGAAGGGGTAGAACGGCGCGTGTGCTCGAACAGGTCGGCCGCGCGACCAGCAGCGGCGTGAACCGCTGCACCCACCTGAACACGGTAACGTGATCAACGTCGATGCCACGTTCGGCCAGAAGTTCTTCGACATCCCGGTACGACAGCGCGAAACCGCAGGTACCAACGCACAGCCAAAACGATCACCTCCGGTGGGAACCGGAACCCGATGAACTCCGAGACCGGGAGCGGTGGACGAGCGCGGCAGGGAGCCATCATCCGATCAGCCCTTGGCCGCCGACGCGGACCACGGCCCCAGCCCACGCAACAGACCCGGCGGGACGGCTGGGCGGCGTCGATCAGCAACGGCGTGAACCGGCGGACCCAGCGGAACAGCGTGACATGGTCGACGACGATCCCGCGCTCGGCCAGCAACTCCTCGACGTCCCGGTACGACAGGGCGAACCGCAGATACCAGCGCACGCCGAGCACGATCACCTCGGGCGGGAACCGGAACCCAGCAAACTCCGACGCCGGGACCGGCGGACCAGGGCGGCAGCGAGACTCCACTCGATCATGCCTCGACAACCGGGATAGACCACGACATCTGCCGGTGCAACAGCGCCGATCAAGGTCTGAACCGCTCCGCGATGTTAGCCGCTGTCTGGGTGGTATTCGACTAGGCTGTGACGCCAGGCGAGGACTGCGGCTTGGGTGCGGTCGGTTAGGTGAAGCTTGCTGAGAATGTTGTTGACGTGGGTCTTGACGGTGCCCTCACCGATCACGAGTCGTTGGGCGATGAGGGCGTTGCTGAGGCCGTCGGCGATGAGCTGTAGTACTTCGAGTTCCCGGTTGGTGAGTCGCCCCAGCCCGGAGGCCTGTTCTCCTGCGATGCGCGTTGGCTTTAGGATCGCCCCGGTCGCGATGACCGGCTCGCCGCGGGCTGCCTTTCGGATCGCGGCCGCGATTTGCAGGGCGTCTGCGTCCTTGAGGAGGTAGGAGAGGGCTCCTGCCCGCAGCGCGCGCAGGACTTGGCCTTCGGCGGAGAAGGAGGTGAGGACAACGATGGCTGTGTCGGGGCAGCATTGGCGTATCCGGTGGATGGCTTCGAATCCGTCTGTCCCGGGCATCATGAGGTCGACGAGCATGACATCGGGATTGAACCGTTGTGCCTGCGCCACGGTGTCGCTGCCGGTGGCGGCCTCTGCGACGACGTCGATGTCGGGTTGGCTGTTGAGAAAGGCGCGCAGGCCCTGTCGGACAACGGCGTGGTCGTCGGCGATGCAGATGCGGATCTGGTCAGGCATGAGCCGGCTCAGCGCGGTCGGTGGGCAAGATGACCTCGATAATCGTGCCTGGACGGGTGGGGCGGACATCGAAACTGCCGCGGACGCCTTCGGCGCGCTCGCGCATGTTGGTCAGTCCCAGACCGCCGGCGCGGCTTGGGTCGGGTGGCAGGCCGCGCCCGTCGTCGGTGATGAGCAGCGTCAGGCGGTTGTCGTGGGTGGAGAGGCTGATGGTTGCCGTATTGGCGTTGGCGTGGCGGCGGATGTTGGTCAGGGCCTCTTGGATGATCCGGATGAGGGCTTCCTCGACCGGTTGGGACAGGTAGAGG
>NZ_CAUVXO010000693.1:1519-2718 GCF_963555865.1 Protofrankia sp. Cr1 | reverse complement strand
CCAGGTCGAACCCAACCGCATAGTGCACCCGACGGTCGGGGTGAGCCGGGTCGTCGGCGCGGGCAAGCAGCGTGTCGATGAACCCCCAACATCACCAGGTACTGGCGGATTTAGGTGAGAGCTGGTCAGCCATATCCACCCGATTGTCGGCGGATGCTACGGAGACTCCAGGTGGTCAAGGTGTGCCCTATTAGGGCGACGACGATAGCCACCGCTACGAGGCGGATTACGCTCCATGTCGTCACGGCGACCGATCCTTGCATCGGGGCATCGAATTTGAGCCGCTGCGAAGTATCGACGATAGCCACTAGTGGAACCACCACCCGAAAAGGAAGGCTGCGAAATCCATGATTTCGCGCCATGTTCCCAGCCATGCCCAAAAGAGGGCCGGCGACGCAAGCGGCTATGCACCAAGACACCGTCACCGACCAGAATTCGTACCAGGAAATCATCCGTGTTCGCCCGGAATGGTCATTCACGTCCGCCGTCAGAAAGTCTCCATGCCCAAGCTTTGCCAGGTAGTAAGTGATCACGGCTGTGAGCAGGGATGCGGAGGCCAGGATGACGGACTCCATCCTGCGATTTCGCGCAAGGCCGATGCAGAAAGCCAAAGCAGCCCAGGACCATCCAGCCGCCAAGACGAGGTATACCGCATGGCCTACCGATCCGTCGACCGCGAGCAGAAGAGCGGCAAGAATCCCGAGCATCGCACCAGCGGTCAGTGCGGCTATCATGGGTGCCAGAAGGCGCGATCGCAAAGGTGTCACGGTATTCGTTGGATTCCTTTTCGGTTGCGTTCATGGCCGCCCGCCATGGTCTGGAGCCGAACAGCGCGGGCACGGTGGGTGCGAGACGCATCAGCCCACGCAGCGGGCCGGGCAGGGCCGTATAGGTGTCGATGGTGGGGATGCCGGTGGAGTGGGCGGCGGTGACCAGGTCGGCTCGCCAGGGGTTGGTGGCCACCGTGACCGGACCCTGGCCGAAGTCGACCCGTCTGCGTTGCGCGGCGGCGCGCTGCGGGACGAGTTCGCCGTCGTGGCGGCGGAACCCGCTGTGGTGCAGGTCGCGCGCCACGGTTGCGGCGGTGCCGCGGGAGAGCCCGCCGATGGTCTGGAAGGCCAGCTCCAGGCGGGTGGCGTCGGGGAGCTGTTTTGCCAGGTGGGCGGCGAGACAGTCGGTGGGCACCACACCGAATCCGG
>NZ_CAUVXO010000693.1:0-1332 GCF_963555865.1 Protofrankia sp. Cr1 | reverse complement strand
CACCCGGCAGCACCATCACCCCGGCCCGCAGCGCTTCCTCGTGGCGGGCCGCGGCTGCCTGGAACTCGGGCACCTCACCGGCGAGGTCGAGGTAATGGACGCCGGTCCGCACGCAGGCGTCGATGAGAGGTGTAGCGGTACGGCTGAACGGGCCCGCGCAGTTGAGTACGACGGTGATGTCGCGCAGGCAGGCCTCGATGGTTGCGGGATCGTCCAGAGCGAAGGCCCGGGTGGGCAGCTTGAGCGCTCGGCCGGTTTCGGCGAGGGATGCCGGGTTGCGTGCGGCGAGCACCGGCCGCAGGCCGGCGGTTGTGGCCCGGCGGGCGCACAGCCGGCCGATGTAGCCGGTGGCGCCGTAGATCAGGGCTGCGGTCATGATGACTCCTGATGGGTGCGGATGCGGCAGCCGCCGCCAGCTGTCGGGTGCAGGCGGTTGGGGCTGGCCGGCCCGCCGGTCACGAGGCGCCGCGGAACCGCATACGCAGGTAGGCGTCGAAGACGCGGGCGCCGAGCAGACGGCGGGTGTGTACCAGCGCCTTGGCGGCCGGGGTGACCACATAGCGGGTCCGCGGCCTGGCCGCGAACAGGGACCGTTCGATCACTGCGGCGACGGCCTCAGGCGGTGCCGACAGTCGGCGCGAGCGGTAGCCGTCGGCCATCTTCTGATCGGCGGCGGCGTTGAGGGCGGCATAGGGGCCGGCGGGGGCGGCTGATCCGGCGAGGGTATGGGCGGCGGTGTCGCCGAAACCGGTGCGGATCAGGCCCGGTTCGATGAGGATGACCCTGATGTTGAACGGGGCTGTTTCGAACCGCAGGGCGTCGGTGAGGGCTTCGACGGCGTACTTGCTTGCGTGGTAATAGCCGCCGGCGGGGAAGACGAGACGGCCGCCCATCGAGCCGACGTTGACGATCCGTCCACCGCCCGTGGCACGCATGCGGGGCAGCACGAGCTGGGTCAGCCGGGCCAGCCCGAAGACGTTGGTCTCGAACTGGCGTCGTACCGCGTCGAGATCCGTCTCCTCGATGGTGCCGTACTCGCCGTAGCCGGCGTTGTTGACCAGCATCCCGACCGCGCCGTGCTCGGCTTCAACCGCTTCGACGGCGGTGCGCATGGACGTCTCGTCGGTGACGTCCAGGGGGAGGATGCGGGCACCGGCACCAGCGAGGTCCGCGAGGGTCTCGGTCCGACGGGCGGTGGCGTAGACGGTCAGGTCGGGGCGGGCGGCCAGCCGCCGAGCGGTGGCCCGGCCGATTCCCGACGACGTCCCGGTGATCAGCACGGCGGTCATGGTGTCTCCTGGATCTCGGTGCGGGTGTGGCTCAGCCCTGCGA
>NZ_CAUVXO010000692.1:0-2534 GCF_963555865.1 Protofrankia sp. Cr1 | reverse complement strand
CCCGCCGCCCGGCCTGCTGGCCCGGATCGGCCCCCGTCCCGCGGCCGGCCCCGACCGCGCCGTCTGGGACCAGGCCGTGGCCGCGCTGGCCGTCTACCACGCCCGCCACAATCCCACCGCCCCGCCGCATGCTCCCGGACCGCCACCGGCGCCCGACCCCGCATCCGTTGCGGCCGCCCGCTGGCACGACCAGCGTGACCAGGCCCGCCGGCTCGCACACGTCTGGGCGTCCCGGCTCGCCCCGGACGTCGCCGCCCGCTTCACCACCACCGCCGAAATGGTCCCCCGCGAACGGGCCGTCGCCGCCATCCACGGCCTGCTCGACCACGGCTGGCATCCAGACCCGCTCGTCGACGCGCTCACCAGCCATGATCTCGACACGGTGCGCACCGCCGCGGCCGTCCTCGACCACCGCGTCGCCGCCCTCTGCCGCGCCCACAGCATCGACGCCGTCGACTACCAGACCCCACCCCCACCCGGCCAGGTCGCCGAATGGCAGCACACCGTCCGCGTCCTCGACTCCGCCCAGATCAACCACCTGGCCTCCCGACCCACCGCCGACCTCACCGGCGAACGCGACGCACTGGGACGGATCATCACACTCACCGCGGCACGCGTGGCCAGTCCCGCGATCGGTGATGATCCCGAAGAGCGGGACGAAGAGGTGAAGGCACGCCGCCGGCTCCGACAGGCCACCAATACCCTCGCGACCGCCCGCCTCGCCCTCACCGCCGCCGAGAAACGCGTTCGCATCACCGGAACCGGCCGCACCAGGCACGACAACCCCGACGGCTCCGACCTGGCCCGTCTGCGCCGCGACGTCGCGCACGCCGACGACGCGGTCACCCTCGCCCGGACCAGCCACACCGCGGTACGACCCAACACCAGCCCGGCCGACGTCGACGCCGCACACGCCGCGCTCCGCGACCGGCACCGGCTCCTCGACGCCGCCCTCACCCGCCAGGTCGATCTTGCTTGTCTCCGCGCGACCCGCGAACCCGCCAGCTACCTCCACGACCTGCTCGGCCCACGCCCCACCACCCCGACCGAAACCGAAACCTGGGACCGCGACGCCCACGCCGTCGAGCACTATCGCCATCACGCCCTCGGCCTCACGTATGGAACCCCCGCCGCACCCGCCGACGCCGAGCCCCTTCATCGTGCTGTTGCTGAACCGCCCGACGACCCGACCCACCGCGCGGCCTATCAGCGACTCCGACGAAGCCCGATTGACCGACCCGACCTGGAACCCGGCATCTGACGACGGGCATGGGCGCTGAATCCGAAACCAGCAGTACCGGCGCGGTACAGGGTCAGTTCACCTGCCACAGGCGCACGGTCTTGTCCCCGCCAGCACTGGCCAAGGTACGCCCGTCCGGGGAGAACGCGACCTGGTACACGGCGTGGACGTGACCGGTCAACGGCTCACCCAATGGCCGAGGAGCCATCCGATCAGCCACATCCCACAGCCGCACCGTCTCATCCCCGCCAGCGTCCGCGCTGGCCAGACGCGTGCCATCCGGGGAAAAGGCCACCGACAGCACGGCGTCGGTGTGGCCGGTCAGCGTGGCCAACAGCTCCCCCGCGACACGCGGCGCCGGATCCCCACCGCGGCCACAGCCCACAACAAGGACCGCGCAGGCGAAGAGCCTTACAGCAGCGATGAGCCGAGGGCCCGCCCAGCCGTACACGCGGCCCGACCTGATGGCGCTGCGGGACGTGGCCCGGTCGGAGCGGGCAACGGGTTGCCGGGCCGCTCGTTCAAAGGCTGCGGAGTGGGACTCGCCTGCGATCGGGGCGGGGACAGGATCGGACACAGCGCCCAATCCTGTCATCATCCGGATTCGACCTGGTAGCTGACGGTACGCACGGAAACGTTGCGCCAGCCAACCCACAGGACGTGCCCGCCCACCGGCCGGCGCACCAACAGTGGATCACTGGTGACATTTTTGCTCCGCTGCTCCTGGACCACGGCGCGAGCCGGACACCTTTGTTGTAAGGGAGAGTGTCGGTCCAACTCCCGCCGACCAGCGGCGGAATGGTCAGCGTCTTCCGGTTGACCCGGATCACCGGGTACCAGTTGCCGGCGTAGAGCACCCGGTCGCCTTTGCGGAAGTCGCCGGGGCCCCACACCTTCTCGCCAGCGGCCTCCCGCTCGGCCACGTAGGCGCGCCAGTAGGCGATTCCGTCGGTGAGCTGGACGATGTCGGCTTCCACCCGACGCGGAAGGCGAAGTCGACCAGGCGCACCCGGTGGGCGTCGCGGGGGAACCCGGCCGTGCCGGGCCGCCACAGCCCGTAGTCCACCCCGTGAATGGTGAAGCGATGGGAATGCTCGTTGCTCCATCGATCGGCGAGCGGCGGGCCGGCGTCCGATGATTTCCCTCTTTTTTGCGGTTAACCGATGCCCATGCCGGCATGGTGGTGTCACGTGCGTAGCGTTGCGGGTTATGCGCGTGATCGGGGGACGGGGATGACAGGCATCGAGATCGCGGTCGGGTTTCTGTTCGCGTGGGCGGTACGTAAGGCCCGACG
>NZ_CAUVXO010000691.1:1486-2836 GCF_963555865.1 Protofrankia sp. Cr1 | reverse complement strand
CCGCTCCCACCGGGGAGCGCGCCACTGTCCGGCCGTCGGTCTCCCAGTGGCTGATCGACCGCACCGCGGAGCCCGGTGTGGTCAGGTCGCCGTCCGCGTCCAGCAAGGTCCGGACGGTTCCGACGAGCGCCACGGCCCCGGCGGCAGCCGACGTGACGGTGTCATGCGGTATCGAGTACGAATCAGGGTTGCCCACCGCCTTTGTCGTCGTCTCCAACCACTCGACCGTTGCCAGCGACTATGTCATCCACATCGCGTTCGGCAGCAAGGACGACCCGACGGACACGGGAGCCGGTGTGGCGACGGTGAGTAACATCGCTCCCGGCCAGATATTGTCCCCATCGCAGCGAGTCAGCTGGGGGCACGACGACCTGCCCGGCGGCTTTACCTGCAAGGCAACGCAGGTGGATCGGCACGCACACTGACCGAACAGGGCAACCCCCCTGCCGCAGCGGCGGCAGCCGGCGATCTTTCGAGGTTTGTGCGCTGAATACCCGCTTGTCGATCGCACAAAGCTCGAAAGATCGCTATGACCGGGGCTGATTGCAGGCCGGAGCCGGTTTCAGGCTGTCGGCAGGGTGGTCGAGGAGAAGCGTGAGGCCACCCAGTCGTCGACGAACCCAGTCATCAGAAGTTCTGAATCAGCTATCATGAAGAGCATGCATGTGATGACGGCGTCCGAAGCGTCTCGGAATTTCAGCGCGGTTCTGGACGAGGCCGAGCAGGGCGAGACGATAGTCGTGACCCGCAGCGGACGGCGGGTCGCCGTGATCATGCCAGCACCACAGACCAACGGCGAAGCCCTGCGGGAAGTGTTCCGCCGCTGGGGCGGCCAGGCTGGCGTCGACGAAACGTTCGCCGCCAACGTCGCCGGCGCGCGGGAAGCTGCTTCGACTGTGCATGACATCGACCCGTGGCACGGCTGATCCTCGACACGGGCGTGCTGGTCAACGGCGCCCGGGGCCGACTCGACCTCGCCGCGATCAGCGATCAGGACGACGTGGTCCTACCAGCCGTGGTTCTCGCCGAATATGGCGTCGGCGTATTGCTGGCCACCGATGAGGCCAGCCGGGCCGCGCAACGCGCGTTCCTCGCGGACATGCTCGCCGTCACCCCCGTGGAGAACTACACCCCTGACGTCGCCGAGCACCATGCCGAACTACTCGCCTGCACGCGTCGCACCGGCAAGCCCCGCGGGGCTCATGACCTCATCATCGCCGCGACCGCTCGCGCCACCAAGCGTGTTCTGGTGACCACCGACGAACAGGCCCGTTTCGACGAGCTGCCCGATGTCACCGTCCGCCTGGTCACCCCCGACCGCGCAGGCCGATAAGAACGCGCAGCGGCGGC
>NZ_CAUVXO010000691.1:0-1196 GCF_963555865.1 Protofrankia sp. Cr1 | reverse complement strand
GTTGCGACGATCGGCAGCATGGGTGGCGACGACAGTGCGGTGGAGGAGTAGGCGGTGGAGGAGAAGTGGGAGGCCACCCGGTCGTCCACCGGATCCTGCGCAGGGTCATGGTGCACGACCAGGTGCCGGTAGAGCGTGTCGCGCTGAGCGGGGATCCGGTCGGCGGTACGGATCAGACCGATGAGCTCGGTCCGGTTGGTCCGGTGCCGGGCGCCGGCCGAGGACACCACGTTCTCCTCCAGCATGACCGAACCCAGATCGTCCGCGCCCATGTGCAGGGTGAGCTGACCGACCTCCTTGCCGGTCGTCAGCCACGAGCCCTGCAGGTGCGCGATGTTGTCGAAGAACAGCCGAGCTACCGCCACCAGCCGCAGGTATTCGATCGTGGACGCCTGCGTGCGTCCGCGCAGGTGGTTGTTTTCCGGCTGGTAGGTCCACGGGATGAACGACCGGAAACCGCCGGTGCGGTCCTGGACGTCGCGGATCATCCGAAGGTGCTCGATGCGCTCGGCGTTGGTCTCACCGGTGCCCATCATGAACGTCGCGGTCGATTCGACACCGAGACCGTGCGCGGCTTCCATCACCGACAGCCACACATGGCCGGGTTCCTTCAGCGGGGCGATGGCGTGCCGGGGACGCTCGGTGAGAATTTCCGCCCCTGCGCCGGCAAAGCTGTCGAGCCCCGCGTCGCGCAGCCGAACAATGACGTCGTTGTAGCTCAGCGCGGACGTCCGCGCGATGTGGACGACCTCGCTGGCGCCCAGGGAATGCAGGGTGAGCTGCGGGTACGTCCGCTTGATCGCCGCGAAGGCAGCCTCGTACCATTCGATACCGAACTCGGGATGGTGGCCGCCCTGGAGCATGATCTGGGTTGCCCCCAGCTCAACTGCCTCGCCGCATCTGGCGACGATGTCGTCGACGTCGCGGACCCAGCCTTCGGAGTGACCCGGAGCGCGGTAGAACGCGCAGAACCGGCACGCGGTCACGCAGACGTTCGTGTAGTTGATGTTCCGATCGATGATGTACGTCGCGATGCCATCCGGGAAACGGCGGCGCCGGACGGCGTCGGCGGCCTGGCCGAGGGCGTGCAGCGGGGCCTTCGTGTAGAGCAGCAGCGCCTCGTCGGGGCTGATCCGCCCGCCGTCCGCGGCGCGGGCGAGCACGGAGGAGATCTCCCCCTCGCTCACCACCGAAGG
>NZ_CAUVXO010000690.1:0-2547 GCF_963555865.1 Protofrankia sp. Cr1 | reverse complement strand
TCGGGGCGAAGTGTGTCAGACAGGGTCTGACCAGGTCGTTCCGCAATATCTGCCCAGGGGGCCGAGCCCCCTGGAACCCCCACGTTCCTATGACTGAGGTCCGTTTGTGCCATTCGCGTGCCAGTAGCGGCGGATGTGCCATCAGGACCGGCGCGGCCGGGGGTCACCTTGTGCCAGGCGGGCCGACATTCCCCGTGCGACTTCGGACGCCCGCTCCCCGCTGGCACGCTGATAGATCAGCGCGGCGCGCGGGGTCGAGTGGCCACCGAGCGCCATCAGTTCGCGCAGGGTGGCGCCGGACTGCGCAGCGAGCGTCAGACCCGCGTGCCGGCAGTCGTGAAGATGGGCTTCCTCGTCGACACCGACGATCCGGCAGGCCCGCCGCCACCATGAGCGGTTGTGCCGGCTGACGGGGTTGCCGTCCTTGGTCGTGAACACGAGCCCGTCCGGGCCGGGTTGGGCGTGCTCCGCCAGGTGGACGGCGAGACGGCCGAGGATCGCATCCGGGATCACGATTGTGCGTGCGCCCGCGTCGGACTTGGGTGGCCCGAAGTACGGCTTCTGCCCGCCGCCGGGCTCGACATACTGCCCGTCGTCCGGGTCGATACGGATCGTTCGCCGGTGCAGGTCGATGTTCCGCCGGCGCAGTGCGGAGAGTTCTCCCGAGCGAAGCGCCGTTGCCGAGGCCAGGAGCACGAGCGCCGCATACCGCTCGGGCACGGTGTCGACGAGTTTCCAGAGCTGTGCGATCGTGATCTCCGGGCGGGGTGCGTCACGGACAGTGCCGGCACCTTTGATCCGGCACGGGTTCTTGGGAATCAGCCCGTCCTCAACTGCTGTCATCAGGATTGCGCGGAGAAGTCGGTAGGTGGTTTCCACCGTCACCACACCGCGTCCGTTCGTCGTGGCCGCTGCCATCAGCCCCGCATACCATTCGCGGACAAGCTTCGGCGTGATTTCGGCTACGGCGAGGCTTTTGAACGTCGGCAGGATGCGTAGCCGTAGCTGCCGCTCGTACAGGGTGCGGGTCATCGGACGCAGCGCGCGTGTCCGCATCCAGTGTTCGGCGAACGCGCCGAAGCGTTGCTTACCGGTGGACGGGTCGGTCCACGTTCCGCGTGTCTGGTCGGTCTCGGTCGCCGCGAGTGCCTGGTCAGCTTCGCGTTTCATCGCGAAGGTGCCGAGGGGGATCATCTTGCCGTCCGGACCGGTAATGCGGGCCTGCCAGCGTCCCGATGACAGCTTGCGAACGTTGCCGTACCGTCGCCGCTTCATGCCGCCCTCCGCCTGCGCGGGGTCGGAACGTCGTTCGCTTCGACGCGACCGCCAGCGATGAACGCATCGAGGTCGCTCCGGTGGATCCGGACGTGTTTCACCTTGCCGAGCCGGATATAGGCGATCCGCCGTTCCGCGATCATCCGCTGTACGAACCGGACCGGTGTACCGAGGATTTCAGCCGCCTGTTCGACCGTAAGTAGGTGATCCACGGGAGCCTTTCTGGGTCAGGGTCCCCGTCCCTGTGGCGTGGCAGTGTCTGCCGGACAGGGACGGGGAAAAAATGGAGGGGAGAACGCGGCGGTTTCGCCTCAGCGCGGCACGGTCCGCGCGCCGCCGGTGGAACCGGGGATCGCGACGAAGGCCGCCAGGACGTAGGCGAGAAGTTGCCTGGTGACGGTTGCCGAAATCGGCCGGGTGTCGCTGGTCAGCGGGATCTGCGGTACCCATCCGGCGGGGGATTGCGGGTTGGCGGAAGTAGCAGATCCGCCGTTGCCGTTCCCGTCGGCTGTCGGGGCACCAGCAGGAGCGGGCACACGGGTGCCGGTCGGCGTGCGGAAGATGAGGATGGTTTCGACGTCGCCGAACGCTTCGGTGAACACCGCCTCCATCGGGAGCGTGACCAGGACGCGGGCAAGGTCGAAACCGTCGGCGCCGGGTCGGACGGTGACTTCGTAGTCGCCGTGGTTGGTGCGGTGCATGCTGACGAACGGCTCGTCAGCGGAGGGGCTGCGCCATGGGCCGTGGCCGGGCGGAATGATAGGCATTGGGTCTGTCGCTCCTTGTTGCGTAAGGGGTGCGGATCAAGGTCCCGGTGTGGTGTTAGCCGCACCCGCCGGGACCGCCTGCCATGCGGACGATCAAGCCGGGGCTATGGGCGGAGCCCGCCCCAACCAGGGCAGAGCCGTACTGGATGTTGTCGGGCGCATGGCCCCTCCATTGATCAGTTGTCGGGTCAGGCCGCGCGGGGGAGGTTCGGATCGGTTGCCGAAACCGGGTGAGGATCCCCACGAGCGGCACGGGCCGCGTCCAGCTGGGCGCGCCAACGGTGCCGATCCGCGACCGCGCGCAGCAGTAGATGTTCCCGGCGGGGCGTCGCCGGATCCCCGGGCCGGAGAAGCTGCCAGACCACCCGGTCGGGCGCGGCGCCCTGGCCGCCATCGCCGGTGTCCCCATTGCCGGTTTCGGCGTGGCCGGTGTGGCCGAGGACCGCGAGCTGTTCCCGGACCCACACCTTCCGATCTTGCTTGTGATCGGCAAGAGTTTTCCCCG
>NZ_CAUVXO010000689.1:0-2549 GCF_963555865.1 Protofrankia sp. Cr1 | reverse complement strand
CTGTTACCGACATTTTCTACCCCCGTGTTCAAGGCGGCGGCCGTGCCGCCGGACCCACCAGCGTTCTGGTGCCTCCGCACCTTAGGGCAAGCCGTACCAGGTTATCAACACGGGCGTGCGTTCTCGTACAATCGGCGACCAGGCGAACACAGAACCGCCGCAGTGGTCCATTCCCTGCCGAGACCGAGCGAGTGGACTGTGATCAGGGGATGGACTGTGATCAGAGGGTGGCCGTCGGCCTGAGGCGGCGTGCCATCTACGGCAGGAGCCGCCAGCGTCTGCCCGCCAGCCACGTCAAGCCGGCTATCGCGCTGGGCGCCGGACGGGTGCTGGTAGTGGGTACCGAGCCGATCCGCAACCCCGAGGTTCCGCTCGGCGGTCGCCCGCCGCAGGAACCCGCGGTACAAGATTCCGCCGCACTGATGTTGAAGGCTGTACGGAAGAGGTCCTGGCGAATCGCTTGTCCGGCGCACGATTTCTGCTGGACCCTGAACTGGCGCTTCTTCGCACCCTACTTGGTCCGCTCCCAAGTAGCAACGATATCCTCAGCTACCTGCTCTTCGAACCGGACTTCGTCGACGCCGTGATTCAGCTGGGCAGCGACGATGCGAAAACAATCCTCAAACAAGTACTCTCCACGCCGAACCCGGAAAAAGATTTCTGGCTGACGACGGAGTTTCCGTGAACCGGAGCGTCACAGGAATTTCTGGGATGTTTCGGTGGAAGTCATTCATTCGTGTCAGCGGACTCATCGGCCAGGTGCTGGCTCAGCCGTCGGATCGCCTGTTCCAGGTCGGGCAGGTCGTGGTCGACGGTGGCCTGCAGGATCGCGTGCGAGGTGTCGAAGTAGCGGTGGGCCAGGTGATCGCGCATTCGTGCGATCTGCTTCCAGGGGATGTCCGGCTCGGTGACGAGCAGGTCAGTGGGTAGAGCTTTGACGGCCTCGCCGATCTCTAGGAGTCGGATTCGGACCGCGTCGAAGACCAGGCCATCCGAGAGGTTGCCGCGCTGCAGGTGGGAACCGATCGCCTCGATCGCGGCGAGGATGTCGGACACCCGCTGACGGTCCCGGTAGGTCACAGCGCCACCTGTTCGCGCTCGACCCGCGCGCGGACCTCGGGCTTGAGGTCCTGCGCCGGGACCAGGTCGACCGGGACACCGAGAATGGTCTCCAACGCGTCCTGCACGCGACCGAGCCCGAGCAGTCCCAGATCGGCGGGCAGGTCGGCGAGTAGGTCCACGTCGCTGTCAGTGCGGTCCTGCCCGCGGGCCACACTGCCGAACACCCGCAGGTTCGACACCCTGTGCGCTGCGGCGGCCGCGATCAGCTCCCGCCGGTGGTGACGGACCACGCGCCCGATCGGCCCAGACAGCATCTGTAGCTGGTGCGGCGGTCTGCGAATTCCCACGGTGAGCTCGAACCCGGCCGCCTCGATCAGCGCAGCCAGCGTCGACACGGCCGGCTGCCGGTGCCCGGACTCGTAGGCGCTGATCACGCTCTGCGTCACTCCCGCGCGGGCCGCCAGCTCGATCTGAGTCAACCCCGCCCGGCGACGCGCGTCTCGAAGCACCGTTGCCGCCACGTCACCGGTAGAGAGCACGCCCCCGATAATATCGCGAATCGTCGATATTGAACAAGCTGGTGAGTCGCTGAGGACGGGCCTGCGCCTGACCCGCTGCCGGGCCACGTCTGCGACGGGGGGCCGGGTCACGATGGCTGACGGTAACGGACCAGATCTCCACCCAGTGGTGTGACGGCCTTCAGGCCGCCAGCTCAGCCGGCTCGGCTCACGCTCCTGTTCAGGTGCGCCGAAGACCTCGCCAGCGTCCACCACGCACAGGACGCTGTCCAACCGAAGGATGTCACGGTGAATCGAATCCATGAAAGTGACGACAATACCGACCGGGTCCGCGACACCACTGGCCTCAAGTATCACGTACTGGGGGGCTTCAGGCCTGTTCATGACGCGCCGCACGGCATCGAATAGATCATCATGGATCGTGCAGCAAACACACCCGTTCGCCAGGCTGACGACCGCACAGTCGTCCACGCCGACCACGAGGTCTGCGTCGATGCTCAACGAGCCGAAATCGTTGACAAGCACCGCTACCCGCAGCCCGTGATCACCGCCCAGAATCCGGTTCAGCAGAGTGGTCTTCCCCGCCCCGAGAAAGCCCGTGAGAACGGTAACCGGAACCGGCCACACAGGCTGCGGCTCCGGATGAACCACGCTGTTCGACATCTGCCTACCACCAGGTGGTGGCCTACGGGCTTAAACGTCGCCAGATCGGCGACGCTCAGGTCGGTGTCCTGGAGCCGCTCTCGGGCCCGTCCCGGGCCGACCTGGTCGGCGTGGACTTGATCGGCGTGGACTTGATCGGCCCGGTGGGCGCGGAGGTCCCGGGGTAGACCGGATGATCGGTCGCGCGGCGCTGGTAGAGGGTGGCGCCGACGAGCGCACCGCCGAGCAGGAAGTATTGCATCCACCATGCCCAGCCGAATACCAGCGGAGAGCAGATCAGGCCGGTCACCACGGCCCTCCGCCACA
>NZ_CAUVXO010000688.1:1799-3208 GCF_963555865.1 Protofrankia sp. Cr1 | reverse complement strand
AGCTCCAGGGCGAGCTGGTGTGTCAGAAAGGTCTTGCCGTGGCCGGAGTCGCCGAGCACGAGGACGAACCGGGCCTCGTCGGTGGTCAGCCACTCGACGATCTGTTGGAGTGCGGGGTCGGCGGCGGTGCCAGTTCCCGTGCCCGTCGCGGTGCCGGTAGTGCGGTGGACCCGTCGGATGCGCTGCGGCACATACAGCTCCGGTGGGTAGTCGCGGTCGGTGCGCAGCCGGGCCGTCTGCCGCTCGACGTAGCCGCGCAGGTCCAGCACACCCTGGTATTCGGGCATGCTCAGCAGCTGGACACCATGCCGCTCTGCGTGGTCGACCAGCTCCGGCGCGGCCTGCGTCCCGCCGGTGTAGACGAGGTCGGCGAACAGACCGGGGACGGCGGCCAGGTACGGCACCCGGACCGTCGTGGCGAACTCGTCGACCGCCGCCGCGTCCAGTTTGCTGTTCGCGAGTTCGCCGTCGATCAGGCCGACGACCCGCTGCTCGACGACACGGCCCTCAGCCCGCCGCACCCGCAGGTGCGCCGGCCGCCCACCGGACGTCTCGACCCGCTCGACCGTCGCGTGCGGGTGGTGCAGGCGGGCCACCTTGGCGATCTCGTCAAGCGTGTCGGGTGGCCGCCGCGGTGGTCCGGACAATCCGTGGGACAGCTCGTCGTCGTACGGGTTCTGGTCGGACCATTCGCGGCCGTGCCGGCCGGATCGGTGCCGGCCTTGCTCACCCGCCGTGTCGTCCGGCCCAGGTGAGTGGGGGGTCGGGGATGGGAAGGCCGCGTGCACCGACTGGAACGTGTGCGGTGTGCGCACCGACCACGAGCTGCCGGCCGGGTCGACCCGCAGGTCACCCGTCCAACGTTTCTGATCGGGCTCGTAGCGGCGGGCATAGCGGGTGAACCCGTCCCGGTCGATCCGGAGCAGCTGATACTGGTTCGGCACCTCCGACGGGCGGGCCTGCGCGTCGACCGCCGCACTGCCCGTGGACCCGACCGGCAGCCCGGAGGACAACCAACCGACCCGGCCGTCGTGGGTGTGGCCGTGTAGCAGCAGGTTCAGGTGCGGGCCGAGGATACGGTCGAGATCGTCGGCGTCGCGCAGGTTCTCGTCGTCGGAGGTGGCGTCCCGGATGGGGTTGTGGTGGACGGCGCCGATTCGTAGCCAGCCGTCCCGCTCGTAGCGGCCCAGCGCCTCGGCGACGGTACGGAGCTGGTGTTCACCGAGCCAGCCGTAGTGCTCCTCGTGCGTTTCGGCCATCGTCGAGTTCAGTCCCGCCACCACGACTTTGCGGTCAGGGATCTCGACCACCGACCATTCCGCGCCGACAGTGAACCCGATCGCGGCGTCGACACCGTAGAACCGCCGCAGCAGGGCGTCGAAAAATTCCCATTTCGGCCAGTACGGCGA
>NZ_CAUVXO010000688.1:0-1141 GCF_963555865.1 Protofrankia sp. Cr1 | reverse complement strand
CTGGGGATTCCGTTTGAAGGCCTGCTCGCGCAGGAAGTAGGACTGGCAGAGCAGCCGGTTGACGTCGTGGTTGCCGGGGATGACCACGAACCGGTTCCGGTCGAGTTCCAGGCGCTCCGCCAATGCGACAAGGAAGTCGTACACCTGGTCGAACTCGCTCTCGTCGCCGGTCTCGGTCAGGTCACCGGTGACCACGACGAGGTCTGGCCGCAGGCCGTCGGTGCCGGCGCGGTCCCGCAGGTCGTCGTGCAACCGGGCGAACAGGGACGCGTGGGCGCGGTCGGCCTCGGTGAGTCCGGCCCGGCCGAACACGTGATGCGCCCCGAACTGGATGTCGGAGATGTGCAGCACCGTGACGGCCGGCTCCGTGGCCTTGCCCAGCCTGACCGCGGCTGTCTTGACCGTCGTGGCCTGACCGGGGACTATCGGTTGGTCATCCGACCCCGGGAATGCGGGTCGTGCGGCCGCGCCGGGAAACGGCGGGGCGACGGCGGGCTTCGCCCGACCTTCGACGGAGCCAGTGATCCCCGTGAGCAGCGTGTCGGCGGCGGCCGTCTCGTCGCGGCCGACCAGATCGATATAGGTGATCGACCGCAGCAGACCGGTGGGCTGGCAGTCCGCGACCCGGACCGGCACGATCCGACGCTTGGCCCCCTCGGGGTCCTCCGGCCAGATCGCCAGCCACTCGGCGTTGCCGTACCGGGATTCGGCCAGATAGGTGGGGGACAGGACAGGCACCACCCGGGCCGAGGCCGGCAGCGTGCGGTGCATCCTGGTCGCCCAGTTCGTGCCCGGGACGAGATCCCACGCCTGCACGAACACCCGCGCGGACCGCTCACCGAACCGCACCCGTGCCTCAAGTTGCCACGCGATCCACGCCGCCCACGCGGCGTCCACGCCGGTGTAACTGACGAAGAAGTCGTAGCGACCGCCGTCATCGGACGCCGGTATGTCGGTTACCCCGCCCCCGTCAACCATGGGTAAAGAATGTCACGATACGCGCCCGCCCCGGCCAGGAGGAGTGCCCATCACTGGGAGCGCGGCCGGTCGCGCTCTTGCAGGACTGCACTTCCGGTGGGGTCTGGCCTCAATCCCAAGAACGATCTTTTCTATGTCGTCTGAATTCAGACCTCTTCAGACG
>NZ_CAUVXO010000687.1:0-2552 GCF_963555865.1 Protofrankia sp. Cr1 | reverse complement strand
GGGTTGCAGGAACCCGGAGGCGGCGATCGGCTGGCCGTCCAGGTGGAACATCGTGTTGAGAAGATGGCCGTAGTCGGGCTGGTCGACGCCGAACTGGCGCTGCATCACACGGGACGTCAGCCCCACCTTGTGACCGACGACCCGCCTACCGTCACCGACCCAGCTGTCGACCTGCGCGGCCTGGATGGCGTAGCTGTCCTCGCCGGTGAGCCCGGGGAACTTCTCCGTCAACGGCTCCACCGGTATACCCGACACGTACGCGCCGAGAAGCACGTCGACCGCCAGCCGCTGTGCGTCGGCGTCCATGCCCAACCCCCTGTCGCCGTCTGTCCTCGTCGTTCGGCTCCACACTCGTCCTACTGCCGGATGACGCACGGCATGCGTCCCGTTCCTCGGGACGGCATCACGATTCCGTGGGGAATCGTTTGGTCGGCACGTCGGCGGACGGCTGCTGGTCAAGGTACCGGTTCACGAACGGTCGCCTCGTTCCGTTGACCAACGGATTCGTCGACGAATTGACGGCCCCGAGGCTGACCCGGGTCGGCTGACCGCGGCGAAGTCCGTCCACCGTGCGCTTGGGCGGCGGCGTCTCCCCACGTGCCCGAAGTCCCACTCGCACGGCAGCGCACAGCCGCGACGTCGTGGAGGTACTTCCCGACGTCGCAACTCCGCTACCGAACCCAGACCCAGCTCCGCCCACCTTTGACGGGCGCGACCCGACCGGCCGGCCGCTCCCCGGCCTGCGCCGGCTCCGGCGTGACCGGGCGGGTCTGGATCAACACCAGCACCCCGGCGAGGATGCCGACGGCTCGCCGAACGTGCCATCCCCTCGTGCTGAGCGGCCGCGACGCCGCGCGCCTGGACGCCGTGCGTGCGGACGTGCAGCGGCACACCGGTGCGGTGGCGGAGGCGGTCGTGGCCGACCTCGCCACCGAGGACGGCGTGCAGGCGCTGCTGATCCAGCTGAAGGGCCGGGATGTGGACGTGTTGGTGAACAACGCAGGCTTCGGCACCTACGGTCGGTTCGCGCAGGTGCCGGCGGAGCACGAGTCCGCCTTGATCGCGGTCGACATCACCGCGGTGGTGCGGCTGACGCACGAGCTGCTTCCGGGAATGCGTGCCCGCGGCCGGGGACGGATCCTCAACGTTGCCTCGACCATCGCCTTCCAACCGGCGCCGTACCAGGCCGTCTACGGCGGTGCGAAGGCGTTCGTCCTGTCGTTCAGCCAAGCCCTCGCGGAGGAAACACGCGATAGCGGGGTCATCGTAACCGCGCTGTGCCCAGCCTCACCCGCACCGGCTTCGTCGACGCCCTCGGCTCTGACGTCTCCACAACCGCGATCTAGCGAAAGTTCGCCGATCCCGGATCGGTCGTCGATGCCGGCCTGCGGGGGCTCGACCGCGGCCAACGGGTCGTCGGCTGGAATTGCGCCGCGCATCGGCGTGTCCGTGGATGGGGATACCGGCAGCCGGTCCTTCACGGTCCGACGGCGTCGAATGTGGCTTTGTCGTACTCCTGTGCGATCATCGGCTCGGCAACGTTGAGAGCGAGTGTTACGGTACTGGAAAAGATCAATAGACGGCGAGCGGGATGCAGCACTTCGCCGGCCCTGCCGTTCAGGGCGAGATGCCGCGTCCCGCCACCCGAAGTACGGTCAACTTGTCCTACAATAGAAAGATCGACATCCGGCGCGACTATTAAATAACCCTCGGGTTCTCGGCTGCCGTCGCGGTCGTGGCAGTTCGCAATCCAGCCAGGGGTAGGGCTTCCTGGTGTCTCCGGCGGCGGGCGCCGCGTGTTGAGTGCGCTTCAGCTTCCCTGAAGTCCTACCGTCCCACCCGATGACCTGACTGTCACGGTGAAGGTAAGGGGCGTCGGTTGGGACTGGCAGTGGTGCGGGATCTCCGCGAGGCGCGCGCGCCCGCGAGCCCTGACAAGGTCACGGGGTTCGAGACGGATGCGCTGGCCGGGTTCGTGCTGGCGCGGGCCGCGGCGGGCCGGAGACTGGCGCGGGGTTCGTCCCGCGCAGTAACCATCAGTAATCGGCCGCTGCCGGGAGTGCGTGCGCCGCGGCACGGGATGGCCGTGCCGCCTCGTCGACAAGCCGGCGCGACTACGGCGGCGCAGCCGGGTCGGCTGCCGTTGTCACCAACCCCTACGCTGGGTCTTTCGGTGCTGCTAACGTGCCTCCCGGCGGACTCATCCGGCCGGTAGGGGGAACCTGTGGCAGAGAGTTTTCCGGAAGCACCCGTGTGGCCCGTGGTGATGGACGAGGTGCACGCGTTCATCGAGGCGTCCACGCTGGGAACGCCCGGTAAGGTGTTCATCGACAACGCGTTCGCTGATCTCCTGGAACTGGCTCCGGAAGGGCAGCGGAAAACAAAGAACGAATGGAAGCCACCGGGCTGGAAGCCGACCGGGAAACCGATGCCAATGAACTCCTGTACCTATTTTCCGGCGACGAACAACCGGGCCGGATACATCGGCGACGGCGTGGCGATGTTCATCAACGCGAAGTCCTTCTACGGTGTGTGCAATGACTTCGCATGGG
>NZ_CAUVXO010000686.1:0-2557 GCF_963555865.1 Protofrankia sp. Cr1 | reverse complement strand
GTCAAAACCGATATTGGAACGAGACGGCCGTCGCCCCCGACAACCAGAGTTCGATGACGAGTGGCGGCGGCGGACTGGAAATCGTCGCCCCCGATACCGTGGTGCCGATGCAACCGGCCTTTGGAAATGTCCATGGTTCCCTGACGACGGTGACGACGGACCGTTTGGAAGAGGCTGGAATCTGCTGGTCGTAGCCTTGTGGAATTCCCGGAAACCGGCGACGACGACCACCTGGCTGAAGACACAGACCAGGGCCCTCGACCCGGCGTTCTCCGAACATGATTACGGAGTCGGTGGATTCCGCGATTTCCTTGCGCTGTTCCCCGACGTCGTGCATCCGGTGGGGACGAGCAGTAACGACATCACGGTCGCCGCCGCCCCCGCGGCGGCCCCACCGCCCGCCTGCGGGGATGGCACGCCGATGGAACCGCGCTGAGCGGACCGTCCGCCCGGCTGACCCCGCGGCTCGGCGGGTCGCCTCCTCGCCGATCATCTGGGCTCCGATAATGTTCCTTCTCAGGCGTCAGAAATAGCACACACGTACGAATTTTCGGCCGGGGGCAGGTGCTCGGACCGCGCGGCATCCCGGACACGGCGAGCGGCCCGTCTCCCGGTGTGAGAGGCGGGGTGCCGGTAAGAAACGTGTCACCAGGTGCAAACGCGGGCGATCTTGAGTTGTGTCTCCATGTGCTCGAGGGGTGTTGGCGCCCGGCGTACCTGGCCATGATGTTCGGACGTGGCCCGGTCACTGGATCTCGATGAGCTCGTCGAGCACTGGACGTTGCTGGATGACGAGCGGGAACTGATCGCCGGCAAGCGGGGGCCGACGCGGCTCGGGTTCGCGGTGATGTTGAAGTTCTTCACTCGGATGGGCCGGTTCCCGCGGGGCCGCGGCGAGCTGCCGGACGAGGCTGTGGAGTACGTGGCCCGCCAGGTCGGCGTGGAGCCCGGTGACATGGGCTTCTACGAGTGAGTCGGAGCACTGTGCGTCCGAGAACACGCCGGTACCACCCCCGGATTGCACACGTCTACCGAGAGATCGGTTTGGGCGCCGCTGAGGTGCACTCCTGCACGTCGCCGGGCACGCCGAACGGCGTGCCCGTCGCCACCGGCTGAGTGAAGTGGTGGCTCGCCACCCACGGCCACCTCTCCCACTCCTGCCGCACGCAGAACGGCGCCTGGCTGGCCTCTCCCGCCCCGCCGGACCGGGACGCCGATGCCGCCGTCGACCGCTGGTCCGACTTCGGCCTGACCCGCATCCTCGACGGCATGCTCCCCGCCTGTAGACCGACGGGGGATGGACCTGCGAAGACAGACGTGCCTGTCGGCTGGGAGGTTGACGCCCGACGCTTCAGCGCTGTCTTGCCTGTCACGATGCGTGATAGACGGTCGCTTTCTATCATGTTGTGCGGTATGACAGTGGCGGGTTGGGCCGGAGTTCGCGGTCGAGCCCAACCGCGTCGTGCTGGGGAAGGCGGGAAGAGGTTCCGGCCTCCCGGTGCCATGACTGATGGGCCTTCGCGCGGACGACGGAAGGGTTTCCTGGGGATGTTGAGGCTGCGCCGTTGGAAGCCGGTAGCGGAGGGCGCCAGACTGGAGCACTCGGAAGAGATCCGAGGTGATCTGGTTCTTTCCGCCAATATCTCCGAGGTGTCCTCTGTCGCCGTGACCGCGGACGGCCGGTTTGCTGTCTCCGGAGGCGGCAAGACGGTCTGGGTCTGGGATCTGGCCGCCGAGCGCTGCCTCCACGTTCTCGAGGGCCATACCGTCGGGGTCACATCGGTCGCCGTGAGCGCGGATGGTCGTTTCGTGGTCTCCGGGTCGTGGGACTGGACCGTGCGTGTGTGGAATTTGAGAAAAGGGCGCCAGCTGAGGATCCTCCGAGGCCACACCGAGCCCGTGGAGTCGGTTGCTGTGAGTGGAGACGGACGTATCGTCGTGGCCGGAGGCCACCGTCATGACGCGCGGGTACTGATATGGGACCGGGCCTCCGGCCGTTGCCTTCACACCCTGCAGGACCACCCCGGCGGAGTGCCCTCGGTCGCAGTCAGCGCGGACGCGAGCCTCGCGCTGTCCGGATGCCGTGACGACCCTGAGTACAGCTGGACGAGCCGCGTGAACGCCGTGCGGATGTGGGACCTATCGACAGGTCGCTGCCTTCGGACCATCGGCACTGACAGTTGGGTTAAGGCGCTGGGCATCAGCACGGACGGGCGTCTCGCCATCGCCGCCACCGACGTGCTGCAGGTGTGGGACCTGACGACTGGTGATGCTCTGCACACACTCGGCGATTCGAACTACCCCGTATCGGTCGCGATGAGCGGGGACGGCCGATTCGCCGTCTCCGCCGACGACAAGACGGTCCGGGTCTGGGATGTGGCCGCCGAGCGCTGCCTCCACGTTCTCGAGGGCCATACCAGCAGGGTCACATCGGTCGCGCTGAGCGCCGACGGGCGCCGTGCGGTATCGGGAGGGAGGGACGGCACGGTACGGGTCTGGGATCTCGCACGGCGATGATCGTCGGGTCGCAGGCGACGACAGAACGATGCGAAGCTTT
>NZ_CAUVXO010000685.1:0-2570 GCF_963555865.1 Protofrankia sp. Cr1 | reverse complement strand
CCCTTGTGCTGTCCGCACGTTTCGCGGTTTCGCTTCGGCAGGCTCGACGTTACGTCGATGTGGCCTCGTCGGGTGGGCGAGTAGTGGTGCCGGAGACGACCGTCGTGTTCACGGTGAAGCTGCCGGCCGTGCTGGCCGAGCGGATACGTGATGATGCGCGGCTGCGCGGTGCGACGATTTCATCGCTGGTCGCCCGTGCGTTGGGCGATTTTCTGGCCTCCGCCGGCGCGGGAAGCACAGAAGATGGATAAACGGGCGATCGCCCTTGAGTATGTGTTCGATCGGAATGCCGTCCGGGACCTGTCGATCGCATATGGGGTCCTGGTCCCGCAGCGGCGCCTGAGAATCCAAAACGAACAGCAGGGAGGACAAGCGCATGACCAACGTGGCGATTTATGCCCGGGTGTCGTCGGACCGGCAGAAGAAGAACGAGACGATCGTGTCGCAGACGGCGGCGCTGCGTGAGCGCGCCCGGGAGATGGGGGCGGCGCTGCCGGAGGAGTGGGTATTCGAGGACGACGGCCATTCGGGTGGGACGCTGACGCGTCCGGCGTTGGAGCGGTTGCGGGATTTGGTGGCCGCGGTCCAGCTCGACGTGGTGCTGTGCTATTCACCCGATCGGCTCGCGCGGAAGTTCGCCTACCAGGCGCTGCTGATTGAGGAGTTCGCGCGGGCGGGTACCAGGGTCGAGTTTGTCAAGGGCCCTCGCGGTGACAGCCCGGAAGACCAGCTGCTGGTCCAGTTCCAGGGGATGTTCGCCGAGTATGAGAAAGCGCAGATTCTGGAGCGCTACCGGCGTGGGAAGGCGTACCGTGCACGCTCCGGGTCGGTCAATGTGCTTTCCGGAGCGCCGTTCGGCTACCATTATCGTCGGCGCAGCGACAAACTCGGCGCGGGATACGAGATCGTGGAGCACGAGGCGGTCCTGGTCGTCGAGATGTTCCGTCGTTACGCCGACGAGGGTGTCGATCGCTGATCTGGCCCGCTGGTTGACCGAGCAGGGCGTGCCGACGCGTACCGGTAAGAATCGCTGGGACCGGTCGGTGATCTGGGGAATGCTGCGTAATCCCGCCTACGCTGGTAGGGCGGTATTCGGAAAGACGATGGTCGACAACACGCCGGCAGGTCTGAATCGGCGGGCACGGTTGGAGGGTCGTTCCACGCCGCGGCCGACGAAGACTGTTGACCGGCCTCGCGACGAATGGGTCGAGATCGCTGTCCCGGCGATTGTCAGCGAGGAGACCTTCGCGCGGGTTGCTGCCCGCCTTGAGGAGAACAAGCGCTTCGCGACGCGTAACACGAAGACGACGCCGTCGCTTTTGCAGGGCCTTGTCGCCTGTTCGGCGTGCGGTTATGGTTACTATCGCACCTCGACGCGAACCTCAAACAAGAAGATCTACTACTACCGCTGCCTCGGATCCGACGACTACCGTTACGAGAACGGCCGGGTCTGTCAGAACAAGCCGGTCCGCGCCGACTACATCGACGACGTCGTGTGGGAACACATCACTAAACTGCTCTGCGATCCGACACTCATTCAGGAGGAGATCGACCGTCGGCTGAACCAGGCTCGGAACTCCGATCCTGTCACGCGCCAGCGTGAACAGGTCGAATGTGCGCTCACGAAGGCCACCACCGCGATCACCCGTATGATCGAGGCGTTCCAGGAGCAGCTGATCACCATCGACGAGCTCCGCGCGAGAATGCCGGAGCTGCGAACGCGTGAGACGAACCTCCGCGGCCGGCTCGAGGCGCTTGAAGGCCAGATCGCCGACCGTGACCTTTACCTCACCCTCACCCTCGCCGCCGATCTCGAGGGATTCCTTTCTCAGCTGAGCGAGAACGCGAAAAGCACGGAGATCATCGAACGCCAGCGCGTTCTGCGGCTGCTCGTCAAGGATGTTCTTATCGGCCCCGAGAAGATTGCAATCCGTCATCGGATCCCACTTCGCCAACGATCGTCGGGGGACGGTGCGTCAGCCACCGGATCCGATACGGAGGGTGACCGGGCAGCTGGTTGCCAAGTGCGTTGGGGGCGTACTTTCCCCGTTGTTGAGTAACGTGGCTCTCTCGGTTCTGGACGAATACATTGCCCAGGCGCCAGGAGGTCCCGGGGCCAGCGCGTATGAAAGGGCCAAGCGGCGCCGGAGCGGTCTGCCGAACATCCGGCTCTGCCGGTATGCCGATGACTGGTGCCTGGTTGTCTCAGGCACCCAGGCGCACGCCGAGGCCTTGCGGGAGGAGATCACCGTGGTCCTGTCCACGATGGGCCTACGCCTGTCGCCGGAGAAGACCGTGGTCACCCATATCGACGAGGGCGTGGACTTCCTCGGGTGGCGTATCCAACGTCACCGGAAACGAGGAACCGGCAAGCACTACGTCTACGTCTACCCGGCCAAGAAGGCGCTCGCCGCCGTCATGGCCAAGGCAAAGGCGATCTGCCGACAGAACACGAACCAGTCGCTCGCGGTCCTGCTGCACCAGCTCAACCGGATGCTGCGGGGCTGGACGGCGTACTTCCAGTACGGATGCTCGAACACGCCCTTCAGCTACCTGCGGTCCTACCTGTG
>NZ_CAUVXO010000684.1:2037-2740 GCF_963555865.1 Protofrankia sp. Cr1 | reverse complement strand
AACCGGTGGAGCTCACCATGGACGACATCCTCGAGGCGCGGGACGAGGGGCGGCGTTGACCCTCACGTACGTGGTTGACTGCTCGCTCGTCATTGATGTGTTGTCCGTCCGCAATGGCGATGAGGTGCTCCGGCAGCGTCTGTCTGCCCCGCGCACGCTGCACGCCCCGCACCATCTGGACGTCGAGGTCGCGTCAACAGTCCGCGGGCTTGCCGCCGGAAAGAAGATCACTGACCGTCGCGGCGAGCAGATGCTGGCTGACTACGCGCGCTTGCGGATCACCCGTCATCCGGTCTGGCCCTACCACCCCCGGATGTGGAAGCTACGACACAACCTCGGTGCCTACGATGCCGCCTACATCGCGCTCGCCGAAGCACTCGGCTGCGAACTGCTCACAGGCGACATCAAGCTCAAGAACGCGACCGGACACCGCGCGACGGTCATCGTCACCCGGTAGCCCGTGCGAGTTCGGCGCGAGGTAGCGGCGAGATGCCACGCGGTGTGACCGTCTGGCGCACCCTACTTTCGGGTAAATCTGCGACACCGTCTACTACCCGTGTCTCGACGCGACCGTTGGCCGGCCGTATGCGCTGTACGTCCACGGCAACAGCGATACGACCGGCGCGGTCCGCGGGGTCGAGACCATCGCGACCGGCCTGCGCTGGAGGTGCCTGCGCGATCCAGTCACCGTGATCGGTGCGCC
>NZ_CAUVXO010000684.1:0-1872 GCF_963555865.1 Protofrankia sp. Cr1 | reverse complement strand
ACTGATAGGATGCGCGCAGATAATCTACGCATAGACTTTTATGGCAGGAGGTCCCAGGATGTGGTCCTACGAGCACAGCGTCCTGACGGAGGCGGCGCCGGAGGCGGTCTGGCGGTTGTGGGCAGACGTGGCAGGCTGGAGGGCCTGGAACGCGGACATCGACGGGATCGAGGTCAGTGGTCCGTTCGAGGTCGGGAGCGAGATCGTAATGAACCCCGCAGGTGAACAGCCGGTGCGGCTGCGGCTGACTGAGGTTGACGCGCCATGGCTGTTCGTCGATGAGGTCGATCTCGGCGACATTCTGGTCCGCACCACGCACCGCATCGACGCGGTCGACGCGGAGCGCCGCCGCGTGACCTACCGGACGGAGATCACAGGTTCGGCGGCCGACGAGCTGGGAACTCAGGTCGGCCCGGCGATCACGGCTGACTTTCCGGACACGATCGGGGCGTTGGTCAGGCTCGCGGAGGCGCCAGCGTCCCGCGACTGACGAAGGTCGACCGATAACGTGGCCTTGCCTCCCGGTGGCAGCCCCGGCTTCCTGCTGTGGCACGCCACGCTGCGCTGGCAACGGGCGATCGCGGCGGCGCTCGCCCCGCTCGAACTCACTCATGTCCAGTTCGTGCTGCTCGCCTCCGTCTGGTGGCTGGGCGACCAGGGTGAGCCTCCCAACCAGCTCGCCGTCGCCGCGCACGCCGGCACCGACGTGAAGATGACGTCACAGGTGCTGCGCACCCTGGAACGCAACGGTTTGGTCAGCCGCGAGACCGACCCGGCCGACACGAGGGCGAAGCTGCTTCAGGTCACCGCAAGGGGCGCCGAGCTCGCCCCCCGCGCGATCGCCGCTGTCGAGCGCGTCGACGCGGACTTCTTCCGTCCCGTCCCGACCGAAGGGGCGCTTGCTCTGCTACGCCGTCTGGCTCACCCGGACGGCAGCGGCCGCGCGATCGACTGAACACCCTTGTTGATGTTACTTTTGCGATTACGCATATTTTCCGATCTTGGAAGCGACTGTCGGCAGGCCCTATGCCCTGTACGTGCATGGCGGGAGCGACACGACGGGCGCGGTTCGTTCGGTGGAAACGATCGCGACCGGCCCGCGGCGGCGTCTCCGGGAGTCACGGACCGCTTGGTGCGTCTGCTCTCCGGCGGGACGTACGTACTACCGCCAAGTGCGTGACGTCTTACGACACCTCGGACGCCCAAGCCCCACCCCCGATCAACGTCAACCAGCGGCGGACTTCGAGCTGGAGGAAATGTCGGGAGAGGCTGCGGACACGGTGGCGACGGTCGGCCTGGGCCGGCCGTTACCATCAAAGGCGAGCTTGTGGTTGCGGCTATTCCCTAGGATGGTGAAGTCAGCTTCTACGCATTGCATGGCGGCGGTGTGGTCGGGGCTCGCGCTGCGGGCGAACACGCGAGTCAACCTGCTTGCGCGGCTCCCTCGCAGTCGTGCCGGGCCTGGATCGGTTAGCCCGAATTACCTGACGGGTGGCATCTCGTACCAGGGGGACCATTCGGACCAGGCCTCCCAGTTCGGCGAACCGTTGTCCTTGAGCCAGTTTCACGCGTGGTAAACATCCCCGCCGGATCCCAGAGCGAAGATTTCCTGATGACGGTCGGAGTGAGTGCCGGCGGCGATCGCTGTCAGCATATTGGCCGTACTACCCGGTGTGGAAGCCGCCTTCGCAGGTGCGGGGGCGGGCATGTCCGTCCAGTCCGACCAGCCTGCTTCTGTACAGCGGCTTGGTCAGTAGTCCATAGGTATCGCCCTCCCATGTTCATCACTCCCTTCGGGGTGTACGGCGGTATCCGGGGCTCCAACTCCGTTGGCTGACACCCGGAGATTTTGGTGAAGATGGTCCAAGCGAT
>NZ_CAUVXO010000683.1:0-2580 GCF_963555865.1 Protofrankia sp. Cr1 | reverse complement strand
AGTCAATTCTGCCTCGGACACGCCGGATGTCACGGCGATAGCAGTGATCTCAGCGTCATGACCAAGCAAAGCCCGGAGACCCTCTCCAAAAAGAGAATCTTGAGAAATAACGATGACGAAGATTCCCACGCTCGAGTCTCCCAATTTGCCCGAACCCTTTACCTCGACGCCCTCTCCCCTGCTGGGCGGTGACCGCTCGACGTTTCGGGCGACCCCACGCAACAGAACGTAACGCCGGCCTGTCACTCAAGGGCAATCTTAGGCTACCCGTGCGTTCTGCGATGCACAAACGGCGATACAGCTGTGCGCGGGCTGACACCGAAGCATGCCGCGATGACCAGTAGGGCTGGTCTTCCCGGCCCTGCAGGCATGTGCGCGAGCTGGCCGGCCGGCCCCTCCTCCCACCGGATAAATACCGGATGCGTAATCGCCGCAGGTCCTGGGGGCGGAGGTGTCCCGCGGAGGAAGCAACAAAACCGGGGGAAGGTGTACCAGGGAGGAAGCGCGGGGTACCCGGCCGGTCCCGGTCCGCGTCCGTCGGCGGGGGAACGATCGGCACGTAAAAGTGGACTGGCGAGGGTGGTCATATCAGCAACCGGTCCCTAACATTTTCTTCGACAGGTGATTCGAGCGCCATTCCGGCAGTTATTCGAGCATGTAGAAGGTCGATCACGGTTATGCCCGCTCCGCGGGTTGAAATCCTGCAGACACACAGAACATCCCGATCCGTCGGCATGACCGGTCGACGGGCCCCACCTCCGCATCGGTAGTGCGGCGACACTGCGGGAAGCAGGCTGATCGATGGTGTGGAAATTCGTCGAAGAACCCCGAGACGGAACGCTTAGACGGCAGGTCCGTCGGGCCCGGACGGATGCTGACTTCGAGCAGGTCGCGATGCTCTGGGAAACGGTTTACGGCAAGGAGTTCGGCTGGCTCCCGACCGATGCCGGTGGCAGCTACCGGGACCGCTACGACAGCCGGTCCGCATATCTTCTCGCCACGGTCGACGGCGTCACGACGGGAACCATGCGGCTGGTCGCGGATTCACCCGAAGGCCTTCCGGTCGAACAGTTCGTATCGATCGCGGACCTTCGCGGGGACAAACGTCTCATCGAATGCCAGCGTCTGATGATTCTGCCTGAGTACCGTAACCGGAGGTGGGATGAGCTGCCCTACGGAGTGCTCGGCGGTCTCGTCAAGGCGTGCCTACACTGGTGCATAGTCAACGGGTACAGCCACATCCTGGCCGACTTATTCACACAGACCGCTACCACGCCGATGTGGCCGCTGATGGCGCTCGGCTTCGAGGAGACCGGCAAGGAATTCGTGGACACGGAACTGGACGAGGAGGGCACCAGCGTCGCCATCCTGCTGCGGGTCGGCGAACTGTTCTCCCGGCCCTTCCGGACCAGTGACCCGTTCTACCGCTACCTCATGACCTACGACGACGCGATCGACGTCTACGCATGAGTAATCGACCACCGAACGGCCAGCAGAAAAGCAGGAGAACTTTCGCAGGCGCCGGACCGTGTTCAGCCCGCCGGCGCGGACACGGATGGGAGTGACAATGGCGGACGCCACAGATCAGTACGACGTGATCGTCATCGGCGGGGGCCCCGGCGGTTCCATGGCGAGCACGCTGCTGCAGGACAGCGGAAAGTCGGTCGT
This sequence comes from Protofrankia sp. Cr1, assembly GCF_963555865.1. Lineage (NCBI taxonomy): Bacteria > Bacillati > Actinomycetota > Actinomycetes > Frankiales > Frankiaceae > Protofrankia > Protofrankia sp. Cr1. The sequence continues at coordinate 912 of NZ_CAUVXO010000683.1, read as the reverse complement.
CCTGCTAGAGGCGGCCAAGTTCCCGCGCTACCACATCGGCGAGTCGCTCCTGTCGGGCACGGCCGACCTGCTCAAGAAGATCGGCGTCCTCGACCGGCTCGAGAACGACGGCTATATCAAGAAATTCGGCGTCGAGTGGGTCTGGGGCGAGCAGCGCGAGCCCTGGCGGGTCTACTTCAAGGACGCCCTGGCGATGCCGTACGACTATGGCTACCAGGTCGAACGCGGCCCATTCGACAAGATGCTGCTCGACAACGCGCGCGAACACGGGGTCAACGTGCGCGAGGAGCACCGAGTCACCGACTTCGCCCTCAACCCGGGCGGCCTGAACACGGTCGACTTCCGCACCGCTAGCGGCGAGACCGGCCAGGTCAGCGGGCGCTCGATCATCGACGCGTCGGGGCAGGGCGGTCTCATCACCAAACGCCTGCACACCCAGGAGTGGGACCCCTACCTGCAGAACATGGCTGTCTGGAGCTACTGGCGAGGCGCCAAACGGCCCGAGGGCATCGACGCCGGCAACACATTCCTGCCGACGTTCTCCGACGGCTGGTGGTGGTTCATCCCGCTGCGGGACGACATCACCAGCATCGGCGCGGTCGTCGACCGCAACGTCTACAAGCAGCACAAGGAGGATGGGCTGGATGCCTACTACCGCGACGCCGTCGCGCGCAGCCCCGAGATCGCCGAGCGGCTCGCGGACGCCGAGCAGATCGAGGGGGTGCACATCCAGCGCGACTGGTCGTACATGTACGACACCTTCGCCGGCGACGGGTACCTCGCCATCGGCGATGCGGCCTGCTTCATCGATCCGCTGTTCTCGACCGGCGTGCATCTGGCGATGCTGAGCGGCTACCTGGGCGCCGTCACCGTAAATACCGTCCTGGACAAGCCGGAACTCGGCCTCACGCC
>NZ_CAUVXO010000682.1:1628-3082 GCF_963555865.1 Protofrankia sp. Cr1 | reverse complement strand
CCGACATCGACGATTCGTGCGATGTCGTCGTCCTCACCGGTGCTGCCGGCGCGTTCTCGGGGGGCGGCGATCTCAACTGGATCCTGGCCATGTGCGGCGACTTCGTCTACGCGACGCCCGACGCCGTGTTCGCCGACCCGCACGTCGCTGTCGGCCTGGTCGCGGGCGACGGCGGCGCGGTGATCTGGCCACAGCTGGTCGGCTACGCCCGTGCCCGCCGCTACCTGCTGACCGGCGACGCGATCCGTGGCAGGGAAGCGGCCGAGATGGGCCTCATCACCGAGGCCGTTCCCGACGACCAGCTCGATGCGCTCGTCGACGCCATGGCGCAGCGTCTCGCGTCCGGCGCGTCATACGCTGTCAAGTACACCAAGGCCGCCATCAATGCCGGCCTCAAGGTGACCGCCGCTGCCGTTATCGATCGGGCTTCCGCCTTCGAGAATCTCACCCAGTTCACGAACGACAACCGAATCGCCGCCGAGGCTTTCCTCGCCAAGGAGAAGCCTGTTTTCACCCGGTCCTGAGCCTCGGCTGGTGTCCTGAAGCTCGACTGGTGTTCTGAGCCTCAGCTAATAGAGACAGGGGGCAAGTAGCTCAGTGTCCAGACGTTGTGACGTGGTCTCATGAGCGATCGTCCGGTATCCCTTGCCAAGGGCCGTGTCCGCGTCAATCGGGTCGCCGATATCGTGGCGGATCGCATCCGCGAGCTCATTGTCACCGGCGACCTGGCGGACGGCGATCGCCTGCCACGCCTGGATGTTCTGCTCAAGGACTTCGGCGTCAGCGGGCCCTCGATGCGCGAGGCCCTGCGCGTCCTGGAGTCCGAGGGGCTCATCACCGTTCAACGCGGCAGCATCGGCGGCGCCGTGGTCCACCGTCCCGACGCGAAGACCGCTGCCTACATCGTGGCCCTGGTGCTGCGTAGTCGAGGCACGCAGTTGCGCGATGTGTTCGAGGGCATGTCCCTTCTCGAGCCGGTGTGTGCGATGTTGTGCGCGCGTCGCCCGGACCGCAAGACGACGGTGGTATCCGAGCTGCGCAAGGTCAACGGTGCCTCTCGCCGGCTCATCGACGGCGATGAGCCGGCCTTCAACGAGGCCATGACCGCGTTTCACGAGACGTTGGTGCAGCGGTGTGGCAACGAGACGCTCACGCTCGTGGCCGGGATCTTGGAATCGATCTGGCTCGTCCATGAACGGTCCTGGGCCGAGGCCAAGAGCGCGCGGGGCGCCTTGCTCAGCCGGCCGGAGAAGCTGAAGAGGCTCGAGTCCCATGAGAAGATCTGCGACCTGATCGAGGCTGGCGAGGAGCGCAGGGTTGTGGAAGCCATGACCGAGCACATCGAGGTCCAGCTCATCTACAGCGAATGGCTCGACCCCACCGAACGCGTGGATGCCCGGGCCATCCGGCACGACACGTAAAAGCGCCCGGCGCTCAGCGAGCGGCGCGGGGGC
>NZ_CAUVXO010000682.1:0-1126 GCF_963555865.1 Protofrankia sp. Cr1 | reverse complement strand
ATCGCCGCCATGCTCGCTCGGCATCGGGAGGCACAGCTGACCGCGCCGGCCGGCTGACCGGCGCGCTCCCCGGCGATCGACTGTGTCGATCGCCGGGGAGCCTGCGTCGCAGCTCGCTGGTCGAACGAAAGTTTTCAAACAGACTCGTACCGGTTAGGCGAGCCTGATGATTCCGAATGTCTCCCGGTGTGGGCCGGCGAGCACCGCAAACCGGCCGGTTGGAATGTCCATCGGCGGCATCAGGAGCGACCCACCGAGTGCCTGTGCCTCGGTGACCGCCGCGTCGGTGTCGGTAACCGCGAAATAGGTCAACCAGAACGACGGGACCTCAGCGGGGATGTTCGGTGGCATGGGCATCATCCCGGCGATCGTCTCGCCGTCACGCTTCCACTCGTAGTACTCCATCGGGCCGCCCTGCGCCCCGGAGTCGTCCACCGCCCAACCGAACACCGCCGGGTAGAACGCCTTCGCCGCGGACAGGTCGCGCGTGTCCAACTCGTTCCAGCAGAACGCGCCGGGCTCGTTCGCCAACTCGGCGCCCTTGACCTCCCCAGGCTGCCACACCGACACGGCCGCACCCGCCGGATCGGTGAACACCGCCATGCGGCCCGCCTCCATGACGTCCATCGGCCCGGCGAGCACCCGCCCGCCGGCACCGAGAACCGCCTCCGCCGTCTTGTCCACATCATCAACGCTGATGTAGGTGTTCCAGGTCGGGGGCTGCCCCTCGCCGAACAGCGGGCCCAGACCTGCGACCAGCTTGCCGCGGAGCGTGAACATCGTGTAACCGCCCGCCCCCGGGTCCGGTACCTCCTGCGCCTCCCAGCCGAGCAGGCCGCTGTAGAAGGACCTGGACGCCTCGAGGTCGGGGCTACCGAGATCCACCCAACACGGAGTCCCCGCCGGATAGGACATGAACTCGGCCATGACAACCACCTCCTGTAGACACGTCAGACGCTGTAGCGCCTCGCATGGATCGGACGGTAGCGGTCGCCTCCGACAGTTTCCGCGGCGGGCTCGATGAAACGTCGCCGAACATTTTGGCGGTTGACGCGGGAAAGGGACGGGCCGTGTGCTCCACCCCACAGACACGGATCCAGTGGCGGTCGGGTTGATATTCGCATCC
>NZ_CAUVXO010000681.1:0-2590 GCF_963555865.1 Protofrankia sp. Cr1 | reverse complement strand
TTTTACCGGCCAGGTAGGATGCGGCGCCTTGAAGTATATTTTCCGGAAACGATCGGCGAAGCGCCTTTTGATGATCTCTTGACCGATCATCGGGTTTTCTATCCTGTTCAGGGTGGTGAGTTCACGGAACCGGTCGCTTACCGTGGCCACGGCGTGATCCCTGATGAGGATCCAGGTGTTCGGCAGACATGCGACTATGCACAGCGTGCGCGCTGTCACGTCACGCAGCACCAGGAGCCCGTCCGCCACCTGATCGAAAAGCGGGTTGGGATGCCAGTCCTGCGGCCCGGTCTCCTTGTCCCCGGCGGATGTGGTTTCCGCGATAATCGTGTCGATCTGGTCGATGGCTATCACACTCGGGCCGGTGAGTGCCAGCAGACGTGAGATCTCGCTGACGATCTGCCGCGCCGGTTTCGCGGGCGTGCGCATGCCCCGCCGCGCGCGCTCGCCCGGTTCCTGCTCCTCCATCGACTGGAGGTAGCTCTGGCCGATGTCCTGCGCGGCGAAGTCGGCCGCGCCGTACAGGACCATCGCCCGCAGCGTGTCCTGACATTCCCGTCCGAGCTTGTTGTCGAACGTGCGCAGCCCGACGATGAAGTCCTTCAGATGCTCCGGTGCCAGCTCGGTGTCACCGACGACGCCGGCTTGGACCTGGTCGGTCACCCCGAGCAGTGACGACAGCCGCCGGAGGAAGAGTGAAAGTTGCGTGCCCTGTCCGTCGACGTCGCGCAGCAGATTCTCAAGCATGGCACCGGCGACGCTTTCCCAGAAGGTCGTGCCGCTCAGCGGCCCGATGAGAAAGAAGTAGCCGTCTACGCTGTGCACCCTTTCCCGCACCCAGCCGAGCAGGTGTGTCTTTCCCGACCCGCGTTGGCCCTGGACGACGATCCCGATGGGACTGGAGCCGCTGCTCGCGACGGCGTCGGTGATCCCGGCGTCGATGCTGAGTGTCGCGTGGGCGTGGAGTCCGTCGACATGCACCGAGGAGGTCCGCCACACGTCCTCCGGTGTGCGCGCCCAGTCCAGCCGGAGAGCGGCGAACGCCTTGCGTTCCAGGGCGGTCATACGTCCTCGATCGCGAGCAGGTGGTTGTCCTGGCCGCCTATCTTCACCGCCGCCGCCCGATCCTCGCTGGTCAACGTCTTCTGGTTCTCCTCGGGTATGAGGTTCACCCGCGGGCTGCGGTCCATCCGGCGTAGCACCGTGTCCACGTCGTCATGCTCGGCATCACCGAGAAGGGAGCGTAGCCGGGTAAGGCTTACCCAGCTTCCGGGACGTTCGGCGAGCTGTCGATAGGCATCCCGGATCCGAATATCGAGATCAGGTCCGGCGGGTCCGGCGGGTCCGGCGGATCCGTCGAAACCGGCCGTCGAAGCGGTCGGTATCGCGGCTTCGGCTTTCGGCAACGCCGACCCGGTTTCGGGCGGGGGCTCGCTGCGGGGCCGGAAGACGTCGGCGGGAACGAGATCTTCCTGTTCGAGATAACGGTTGATGCCGGCCAGTACGGCATACAGCGCACCGGCGGCGGGACCACCGCGCGCCGGACGCGGCGCCGACAGCTCCTCGCGGCACCGTGCCCATCCGCTTTCGGTCAGTTCGTGGATGAACGGGCTACCCGCGCGGCGGCTCGCCACCAGCTTCAGGTCATTGAGCTTCCTGCGCGAGGCGCCGTCGAGCCTCAGACCGTAGGCGTTTTTCAGCTCCGGGTTGGAGACCTCGGTCGCCTCCGCCATCAACGCCAAGAGGATCGCCACCTCGCTCGGGGTCAACGTCTCGCTGGGCATTTCCTTATTCCTCCTACTGTCCTTGGCGTCGGGTCCGGATGAAACGCTCGATGCGGAGCAGCACTGCATCCAGATCATGAAGGATCTGGGTGTTGGTGAACCGCAGCACGGCGAAGCCGTCGAGCTGGAGGTCCACGTCGCGGCGCCGATCCGCTTCGTAGCGCGCCAGCCCACAGTGTTCCGGACCGTCGACCTCGACCACACATCGCTCGGCGGACCACGCCAGATCCAGCCGGACCGGGTTGACCAGTGGGCCGAAGCGGTAGGTCTGATTCCAGGTTCGTCCCATCGCCCACGGCCGTGCCGCCAGCGCTGTTTCCAGCATGTGTTCGGCCTGGCTCGCCGGATGCGGCCTGCCGGCGAGGGGCGGGTAGCTGATGGGCGTACGTTCGATGGGTGCGGGGTCGGTGAACATCTGTTGGCGGGTGAATTCCGCGACAGTCCCGGTCAGGTCCACCGCGGCCGCGCAGATCCGGTCCACGGTTTGAAGCGGATCACCCGTGAGCCACACGCCGGCACGGCCGTGGTACACGAGCCACTCGAAATCATTGATGTGGGAGACGTCGTGGCGATCGGTCGGTAGCTGATGACAGCGGGCGCGTCGTCGGGTAGTGGCTCCAGCGATAATTCGATGGCTTCGGGGCTCGCCTCGGTAAGGCGCACGACACGATCGAGCGGCACCTGCGCCCACGACCATGTCACCCCAGCACCCCCGACCGTGACGGTTCTGACTCCGATACGAATCGGACTCCGATACGAATGCCTGCCGCCACGGAGCCCCCCACATCCGGTGACAGGGTTTCACA
>NZ_CAUVXO010000680.1:0-2601 GCF_963555865.1 Protofrankia sp. Cr1 | reverse complement strand
GTGAGCATGGAGTGGACGATCAAGGTTCGGCCACTGACGAACGTGCGGCTTGTACCTGTTGGCGGCGGTGGAAGTCGTTGACCTGAGCCGGGCGCAGGCTAGGTGATGAGTTCGATGGCGCAGCGTGGGCCGGTTGTAGCTGCGTACTTGGCGTCGCAGGTGAGCAGGACGGCGTCAAGCTGTTCGGCAAGCGCGACGTAACCTGCGTCGTAGGCCGTCATGTTTTCGCGCAGTTCCCACACCCGCACAGCGGTCGGCCCACTGAGCAGTTCGCGACGGATCGGCAGGCGGAGCAGGTTGGCGACGAGGATCGGGGCGTGCCCGGCCAGCCGGCTCGTACGTCGGGCAAGGCCGCGAAGCGCCGAGATGACCTCGATGTCCAGGTGCGCGGGGGCGTAGGGGGCGTCGCCACCGGCCAGTCGATCCCTCGCGGCCTTACGTCGAGGGCTGTCGTCTCCGGCGAGTAGATCGACGATCAGGGGCGCGTCAACGACGATCAGCCCCACCGTTCCTCCTGTGCATCACGGACCGCGCGTACGGCGGCGACCGCGTCGTCCGTGGTGAGCCCGGCGGAAGGGCGGGCGTTGTCGATGTCGGCGAGCACCTCGTCCATGGTCGGCGTGCTCGCCTCGCGGCTGAGCACGTCGAGCAGGTAGGCGTTCAGCGACTGCCGCCGCGCCTTCGCGCGGGCGGTCAGAGTGGCGCGCACCCGTGCCGGGAGGGCCCGGACGGTGAGGTTGGTCGTGGTTACCTCGGTGCGATCCATGAAGTCATTCTAGCGTCGAAATAGCGTCAAAATGACGTCACAGCGCGATCCGATGCGCGGTCCGCCAGGATCGCCTCCGTGGGTCACGGTCACCATGGGTCGCCGGGTCAGTCTGTCGCTCTGGCATCCGTCAAGGGTGGGGCGCCGGTGATGGAGGTCGCTCAGTCGCGAGCTTGCCGAGTTGACCGGGGAGAGCATCACCACCGCTGCGACCGTGGTGCTCCGCGAGCGCCTCGACCGAATGCGTGCTGATAGCGAGGATGCTGAGCAACGAGCCGCCCGTATTGTGGCCATCGGCCGTCAGATTGCTGCCGCGGTGTCCGCGTCCAGCCTGAGCATTGATGATCTTTATGACGAGCGTGGGTTGCCGGCATGATCGTCGACTCCTCGGCGCTTGTCGCCGTCGTCCGGGCCGAACCTGACGCGGCTCGGTATGCTGCCGCACTCGTCGCGGTGAACCGGCCGGCGATGTCGGCCGCCAATGCGACCTTGCACAACTATTCCGTAAGGAGGGGCGGGTTCAAACGGTCGTAGCGACACTCCGATAGGATGATCTCGGTCGGGAGAGCGGCAGCCCCGCCCGGTTGAACTTCGGCGACTGCTTCGCGTACGCCCTCGCGGCGTTGAGACGGGAGCCGTTGCTACTCAAAGGGGAAGGTTTCGCGCCGACGGCCCAGACGAACAACGGGGATCGAATGTGATGGGGATCACTGTCAAAGGGTGACAATAGGCTGTCGCTGACCCCGGTGACGATCGAGGCATGACACACATCGCTACCGCGCGTCCCGCCGGCCCTCGTCCCGATGACGTCGCCACGACCGGGCTTGACTGCCTCGCCGAAACCGCAGCGTTCAACGCCGCATTCGAGGCCAAGGCGAAGTCCCGTCCTGACCGGGCGAGGCGACCGGATGCCGTGATGCTGGCGGCTCTGCGGCGCAATCGACTGGGCGGCGACACGCCGCCGGTGCGTCTGGCTGAGGCGCACGACCGGGATGTCGAGGTCGACGGGGCCCATGTGAAGCTGCGGTTCTTGGTCCCGCGAGTGGTCGAGGGCGTATACCTGCATATTCATGGTGGCGGCTGGATGTTCGGCTCGGCCGACGGGCAGGACGAGCGGTTGTGGGACCTCGCCCGTACCGCGCGACTCGCCGTGCTCAGTGTCGACTACCGCCTTGCCCCCGAGCACCCGTTCCCCGCGGCGCCGGATGACTGCGAGCGTGCGGCGCTGTGGCTGGTCAGCAACGCCGTGACGGAGTTCGGCACCGATCGTCTTCTCATAGGCGGCGAGTCCGCCGGCGCCCATCTGTCGCTGACGAGCCTGCTACGGCTTCGGGACCGGCATGCGATCACGAATGCGTTCCGATCGGTCCACCTGACATTCGGCCCCTTCGACCTGTCCATGACGCCGAGCCAGCGGCTGTTCGGAGCGCGCCCGCTACTGAGCAACACCGACTCGCTTCGGGCGATCTACGATGCGTTCGTCCCCGGCTGGTCACCCGAACAGCGGCGCGACCCGGAGCTGTCGCCGCTGTACGCCGACCTGTCGGGAATGCCGGCGGCCCGGATCGTCGTTGGAACCGCCGATCCGTTGCTGGACGATTCGCTGTTCCTGGCCGCGCGTTGGCGGGCTGCCGGCATTCCCGTCGAATTGGAGGTCGTGGCCGGGGCGATGCACGGGTTCACCCTTTTCCCGCTCACCGTTACCGAACAGGAGCTGCGCAGACAGGCCGAGTTCCTGTCGCAGGTGTGAGGTAGCTTTTTTGAGGTGACACGGACCGATCGTCTCTATGCGCTGGTGGAGGAGTTGCGTGCAGCAGCACCGCGCCCTCTGACGG
>NZ_CAUVXO010000679.1:0-2605 GCF_963555865.1 Protofrankia sp. Cr1 | reverse complement strand
GGCCCATACCGGTGAATGCGAACGGGTAGTAGTCGGCCGCCGGATCGATTTCGGTTTTACACCGTTTGTTGTAGTGGCCGAAGAGCAGCGCCAGGTCCCGGAATCGCAGCTGCGACATGGTCAGGACACCGCCCTCACCGGTGGTGATTGCCTTCTGGTTCGTGGAGTAGACGGCCATGTCTGCCAGGCTGCCGACATGGCGCCCGGCGCAGGAGGCGAAGTGGGCGTGCGAGCAGTCCTCCAACAGGAGTAGCCCGTGCTCGTGACAGAACTCGGCGATCTCCTCCATGCCGCAGGGGTTTCCCCACATGTGGGTGACGATGACCGCGCGAACGTTTGGTTGCAACCGGTCGGCGAGAGTGTCGGCGGTGACGTTGCCGTACTCGTCGGCGTCCGCGAAGACTACTTCGACGCCCTCGAAGGCAAACGGTGAGGCAGTGGCCGGGAACGTGTAGGCGGGCGCGAGGATGGCATCCCCGGGTCGTAATCCTGCGATGCGGCTCATCGCGTGGATCGCGGACGTACCGGTGGCGAAAGACACCGCGTAGGGGGCGTCGACGAACGTGGCGAACGCCCTCTCAAACTCCCCGATGATCCCGGTTGAGTCGCGGTCGGACAGGGAACGTTCGGTCTGGGCGAGTATCGCCTGCCTGAGACTGTCGTTGATGATCGGCCACTGGTAGTGCGGGCCGGGAAGCTCCAGGGTCTTCGGTCCGCCGTGGGCGGCGAGGGCTGCCATCGGAAGGAAACCTCCAAGGCTTGATGTGGCTTACGGGGTGGGACTGGCAGGATGGTGTGTCTCCGGGACGCGAAGGCCTGCAACGAGCGGCCCGAGGATTGACAGGCAGTCCTCGATGGTCGCGTCTACTTGGAGTGGGACGGTGGACCAGCCGCGTTGCTCGGCGAAGGTCCGCAGGATGTCGAGGCCGCGTTGCTGGTACTCGATGAAGGTGGCCCGGCCCAGCGCGGAGTATCCGGCGTGCATGCCGAGTTCAGCGAGCCGGAATGCGGCGCCGCGGCGGTCGTAGAGGGCACCGACGTCGGCGGTCAGCAACACCACGGCGTCGGGCATCCGTACCCGCCGGAAGATTACATTGAGGTCTTGTTCGGTGTAGCCCTGCAGCAGCAGCTTGGAAAAGAACTTGTATACCCAGCCGTCGACGATGACGTTGTAGCCGGCGGCCAGCAGCGGCCCGAGGACGGTACTGGCGTGTGCGGTGAACCAAGCGGACTGGACAGCGACCCAGAATGCGTCGGGCAGGTCCGGGGCATCACCGCTGTGCCACAGCACCGTCGCTAACTGTTCCATGAGCGTGGCGGAGTAGTCTGAGGTGGCCGAGACCTGGCGGCGGCTGACGAAGACGAGCGGTCGACTGTCGCCGCTGGAGGCGTCCAGATTGGCGACCGCAGTGACGTAGTCGACCGACCCGAGTCGGGCGGCAAGCGTTGACTTGCCAACGCCGTCTGGGCCCTCCAGGGCGATAAACGTTCCGGCCACCGTGCTCCCTCCATCGTTGCGCTCGGTCACACCGCTGTCGGTCGGAGTCGACGTCGTCAGGTGCCGCACGGATCCACCGCATTGATCAGCCGCCAGCCCTGCGCCTTTTCCCACCGGCGATGTTCGCGCAGGACCAGCGCGGCCGCGTCGACGTGAAGGCCTGGCACAAGCCTGTTGATTGTGGCGGTCAAGACCTCGGCGAGGCGGCCGAACTGGTGGTCCATTGCCGCGCGTAGCGCGCCGTCGAAGTATTCGACGGCGCGGTTGGACGCCGGCAATGCCTGGGCGATGAGGACGACCATCTGGGTCAGGAGCGCGAACGCGGCGTCCTTGATGACCAACCGGGCGGCATGCACGAGGTGACGAGGTGCACCATCAAGGATCTTCTCCAGACTCTTCAGCGTGTAGTCGAGGGCGAAGTTGCGGTCGACCCACAGTTGGGCATGGTAAGAACAGCGGCCGATGCGCCAATCGGCGAACTCCGCGTCGACCCGCCCCATCGAAGGGCGGACAGCGCCGGCGAGACCAGCCGCCTGAACTTTACGCGTATAGGCGGCGCCGATCAGGCATTCCATCGACACGAGCAGGTAAGAGATACCGGTATAGAACGGCTGGCCGGCGCTGTGGGCGGCCACGAACTGCTCGTCGCGGACACCGTCGACGATCTCCTCCACGGTTAGCTGCGGCAGGGGCCGAAGTAGCAGGTCGGTACGGGCCTGGAAAGCGTGGGTGGCTTCCAGCTCGCCGAGATCCATAAGCTGGTCGAAGGTGATGTAGGTGAACCGAGTGGGTACGCCCAATGCCGAGAGTGTGCGGATGGCCAGGACATTCTGCGCGGCGGTCGTCTCCTTGTTGAACCGGTCCAGAACCGAGGTCACCCCCGATTCGACGCCGAACAGCATCCGCCGCAGCCCGTGGGCCACAAGCTGACGCCACATACGCCCCCGCTCGATATGCCAGGACCGACCGTGCGCCGGGTCGACTACCTGGTCGACGCGGCAGGAGGACTCCCACCCGAAACCGGCCGTGTGCAAAGTCCTGGCGAGGGCCAACGCCCGTGGTAACGCATCCGGGCCGGAGCCGACGGCCTCCTCGTCGACCAGGTAC
>NZ_CAUVXO010000678.1:1676-2826 GCF_963555865.1 Protofrankia sp. Cr1 | reverse complement strand
GTGGGCCAGGCGAACAGTCTTATACCCAGTACAACGGCGATGTAGGCCGGCACCGCGAACCACAGCCCGAACGACGCGAGCAGCCCGGCAAGAACGGCCCCGACGCCAGAGCCGGCTCGAAGCGTTCTCCGCCGCTGGCGTCGGGTCATCTGCACCCTACCCTCCGGTCCGCTCATTGAATTTTTCACGGTTGCGGTACGGCGCAGGTCGGGAGCGAACAAGCTCAGGAAACAACGCATTCGCGGGCGCCCCCGGCCAGCCTGAGTTTTCATCAAAGAATAGCGGCTCCAGACGGTTACGTACGGCCACCTGAAGGTCGGGCTGACGCGCCTTTCGGGGAAGCCCGCTGGTAACTGCCTTGAGGGCGCAGGCTTACGGCATGTTGGATGTCGGAAATCCGACTGCCGGAACACACGTACAGCGTTGGAAAAACTCACCGTGGCGCTGGCCGGGTGGGCGTAGGTGCGCTAGGCCGCGGCGGCGAGAAAGGTCAGTTGTTCGGCCAGTCGCAGGGCGTCGCTGCCGGCGGTTGCCGTGGGCAGCGTGGCGACGGTTGCGGCCAGGTCGCCGGTTCCGGTGGCTCAGGAGACGACGACCGCACGCCGGTCGGGGTCGTAGGCGTACTGGCTCATCGTCCGGCACCGACTCAGCTGAGGACGACTCGTCGGTCACCGAAGTCGGCGATAATCTCGATTTTTCCGCCGAGTGCCTCCACATAGGCCCGGATGGTCGACAGCCCGGCGCGATCCAGCGCGCCACGCTCAAGATCGGACACGGACGGCTGCTTGACATGCATCCGCTCCGCGAGTTCGACTTGGGTGAGACCCTGCTCCTCGCGGATCTCCCGCAGCCGGTAGGCGCGTACCTCGGCGTCGATCTGGGCGCGGTGCTCCGCGACCCTGTCCTCGCGAGGAGGTCGCTTGGCCCGAGTCTCGTTCCAGGTGCTTGTCACGGCCAGGCCTCCCGTTGCCTCAGCGGTCATAGTCACCACGCAGCCAGCCGTCATACCGGTCGTCGGCGAGTTTGATGTTTCGGACATACCAGCCGCTCCAATCGCCGGACTTGTCGCCACCGACGAGGAGCACCGCCCGTCGCGCCGGATCGAAGATGAACAGGACACGTATCTCGCTCGATCCGGCAGATCCGGGAC
>NZ_CAUVXO010000678.1:0-1455 GCF_963555865.1 Protofrankia sp. Cr1 | reverse complement strand
GGTCGGGTAGCCTCGGCACGTTGCCGTGCCGAGGCCCCCTCAGAACCGGGCACGCGGCTTTCACCGCACCGCGGCTCAAGCAAGCCTCCAGGACTCGCGGGCGGATAGAAGTGTCGGACCTGGCGTCTTGTCGACGTCGAGTGACCGTCTGCACCAGGCATGAACCAGGCGTTGAACATGTCCGGATCGCCCGTCTCCCTCGCACGTGGTGGTTTTCTTCACCATTACTTTGCGGGTCGTGCGCATCCACAGCTCCCATTCCTGAGGGCTGTCGGGTTGACGCTCGGCGTGTAGTACAAGCTCCCCACATCCAGGGCAGCGACCCTTCTGCGCCTTCAGAAGGAGCTGAAGAGACTCATCCAGTCGAGTGGAGCGCTTGGACCGTCGCCGACGGGCCCAGTAGTCGGACAGAGTCGGATCGTCGGGAGACGCCGTGCCCTTGACCATCTGGTGCCGGACGATGTTCGTCCAGGCGAACTTTCGCAGGTAGGCGCCGCTCTCGCGGTCACCGAAAACCCACTTGTCCTGCCTGGCCGGGTTGAACCTTTCGTAGTACCGGGTGGTGACCCAGTGCTTCGACTTGGTGGGATGAGTAAAGCATCCCCACTTGTAGGTCAACTGCCACAGATAGCGGTCCAGTCCCGCGAACACGCGACTGGAAACCGCCACGCGGTAGTAGGCTGCCCATCCCCGCACGATCGGGTTGAGCTTGCGGATAATGGCCAGGGCGTTGGACCCGCGAAGGGCCAGTACCTCGGCGCGCAGCCTTGCCCGGATACGCCGTATCGCTGCCGTGCTCGGTTTGATGAGTAGCTTGCCGTGGTAGCGGCGAACGTTGAATCCCAGAAAGTCGAACCCGTCGTTGACGTGGACAATGCGTGTCTTGTCCTCGTTGAGGGTCAGCCCCCGGGGCGCTAGCCACGTGGCCAGCCGGGCCTTGACCTGCTCAGCCTGGTCACGGGTGTGACATAGCGCGATCAGGTCATCGGCGTATCGCACCAGCACAGGGGAGTCCTTATGCACACGTCCGGCGACCGTGCCGGTAATGTGGTAACGAACTCCCGCAGCGTATTCCATTCCATGTAGGGCGATGTTGAGGAACAGCGGGCTGATCACCGAGCCCTGGGATATGCCATCATCAGTAGGGATGAGAACACGCTCTTCGACGACTCCGGCTTTGAGCCACTGCCGGGCGGCTTCCCGTCCCGGGAAGCCGCCCACAACGGCCATCAAATGGGAGTGGTCGATGTGATCGAATGCCGCCGTCAGATCCGCGTCGAGCGCCCATAGACGCATGGCGTTCTTGCCTTTCAGCGTCGTGAACAGGGCGGCCATCGCGTCGTGACAGCCACGGCCGGGCCTGAAACCGTAGGACCTGGCCTCGAACCGTGCCTCCCACTCGGGTTCCAGCGCGTTCTTCGCCCGTGCCTGCTGCACACGATCGACGATCACTGG
>NZ_CAUVXO010000677.1:0-2610 GCF_963555865.1 Protofrankia sp. Cr1 | reverse complement strand
GTCGGGGCGTCGCCGTCGCGGGTGTCGGCGAAGGCCTCTTCGGCGTAGCCGATCGCGCGGTGGCAGTCCTGGACCCGGCCGAGCTGGGCGTAGATCCAGCCTTCGCGGGTTGCGAGCATCGCCGTCATGCGCGGCATCGGGGTGCGCCGGATGCCATGCTGAGCGAGCTGGATGAGGTCCAGGCCGCCGTGGAGGTCACCGGACTCGACGGCTTGGACCGCCATGGTCGCGAGGATGTGCGCGGCGAGCGGCCGGTCCCCCGCCTGGGAGGCGGCCTTGATACCGAGGGTGAAGTAATGCTGCGCACGGCCGCGCTGTCCGGAGTCCCACAGCACGTTTCCGGCGGTTTCGGCGAGATCCGCAGTGACCCGGTACAGCTCGGTGTGGACGTCGGGCGGGTGGGTGCTGTGGAGGAGGTCGACCACCTCGTTGAGCTGTCCGACGACTGCTTTGCGGCGTAGACCACCGCCGAACTGAACGTCCCAGTTCCGGAACGCGGTGGCCGTCGTCGCCAGACTGTCGATGTCATCAGGGCCGATGCTCCTACCGGACCGGTGGGGCAGCGGGGTGGGATTCTGGGACAGCCAGCGCCGCAGCGGTGTCACCAGCGCAGCTCCCGTGAGCATGGCGGTGTCGGTGAGCATGTCGCGGCGGCCGAGCATCAGATCCCTCACAGTCAGTTGCTCCAGCCCCTCCACAATATGGGCTGGACCCCACCCGGGGCCAGGGTGGGAATCGACGACGGTGGCCGGCGCTGTGGTCGGGGTGAGCCGGTCGAGCGGGATCCCCAGACCACGGAAGATCCGTTCAAGGACGGTGAGGGTGGTGACGGCCCGCCTGCCGTGTTCGATCGCGGAGACGTCGGGCTGCGTCAACCCGGTGCGCTCGGCGACCTCGCTCTGGCTGGCACCGGTCGCTGTCCGCACCAGCAGGAAGATCCGGCCGACATCGCGGGCAGCGCATACAGCGCGTGCTCGCGGCTGGTCCCAGAGGTTGTCAGGGATCACGAGGGGTTGCCGGGGCTGGGGCATCGGAACCTCTTCCGAACGACGGCAGTGACGCAGCGCCCATTCTTCTCCCACTTACCGTGAGAGATCTATAGGGCGGTTCTATAGGGAACGACCCGATTCCCACGGGTGATGCCCCAGCAGCACGATCAGTTCGCCCGGTCAGAGAACGCCGGGAGAACCGGTCGAAAGGGGTATCGACGATGGACGGACTCCCGCGCATCGTGCTGACGTGGGCCGCGACCGCGCGCGGGGGCGCCGAGCGGTCGGTACCGGAGCTGGCCACCGAGCTGGCCGCAGCCGGCCTACCCGTGACGTTGATCTGGTGGACACTCGGGGGCGGCCCGGCCTGCCCACCGGTGGGGGAGGGCGTCGTGACCCGTGTGGTGGACGACCTCGCCGGCTACACCACCGCGTTGACCGCATGTGTCACCGGCGACGCCACTGTGATCATCGGGAGTCATCGCACGGTCCTTGTCGACGTACAGGCAGCCGCATCTGTGCCGGTCGTGACAGTGGTCCGCGGCATTCTGCACCCCGCCCAGCGGATCCGGCTGGTCGACCCTGCCAGCGGAGAACTCGCCGACGTCACTCCAGACGGGTTGCCGTGGGAGCGGCTGGCCGGCGCAGTGGCCCGATGGGTAGGGATCAGCGAAGCGTCCGCGGCGTCGATCCGCGGCTGCGCGCCCGTCGCGCTACCCGTCCAGATGATTCACAACGGTGTCGCGATTCCCGAATGGCGACCCCCGCCCGCATCCACGGCGGGCGGCAGGGCGCGTCTCGTCGTGGTCGCGCGGGCAGCGCCGTGGAAGAACCTTGACCGTCTCGTCGACGCGGTCGCCGACCCCCGGCTGCGGGACCGCGTCACGGTGGACATCTACGGCGGGTTCGGATCAGCGCAGCCGGTGCTGGAAGCGCAGATCGCCGCAGGTGGGGCGCCGGTGGTCTTCCACGGTTGGGTCGAGGACCTGCCCCGACGGATCGCCGGCGCGCACGCCCTGGTCTCCGTGGCGGAGTTGGAGGGCTTTGGCCGGGGGATTCTCGACGCCGCGGTCGTGGGAGTCCCCGCCGTCGTGCCCCGCGCCGGAGCAGGCACGGAAATCGTGCTGGACGGTATCACCGGTTTCACCTTTGATCCGCGCAGCCCGGACGGGCTGGTGGACGTACTGGAGCGGGTCGTCGACGAGGACCCGGTCCGGTTGGCGGCACTGGGCTGGTGCGCCCGCACCCGGGCACTGGGCTACTTCACTCCGGCCCGCTGCGCCGATCAGTACCTGCAGCTCTGTCACGAACTACTCTCCCAGCCCACGCTCACGCGAGCGAGCAGGTGATGACCGCCCCACGCGTGGGGACCTTCGTCGATCTCGCCGCGGACCCCGTCGCGGTCGGCTGGCGGCTGCACACCCTGTCCGATGTAGAGATCACCGGGCTGGCCCCGGCGTTCCGATCGGCCCACGCCCAGGCGCTGACGCACACCGTCGAGCGGATCCATCCCACCGCGGTCATTCATCCCACCGCGATCATCGGGGAGGATGTGCTGATCGGCCCGCACGCCCGCGTGCACGAGTTCTCCACCGTCCGCGACGGCTCGGTGGTGTCCGGT
>NZ_CAUVXO010000676.1:0-2612 GCF_963555865.1 Protofrankia sp. Cr1 | reverse complement strand
ATCGCTCAGCGGCCCCCAGGACCAGGCGCACCACGGGCGGCATCCACTCAGGGCTAGGTGCTGCAGCAGCCGGGCCTCTGGCGGGAGGTAGCGCGGTCCGATCCGCGAGTACAGAACAGGGTTGACCCGTCGGCGATGAAAGCTCGACCAGAGCACGAGCCGGTCGCCGTCGGACACGAGGAGCAGGTCGTCGAGCCGGAGGTCACCGTCTCTAGACGGCAGCCCTATGGGGATACGGGCCTGGGCGAAACCGGTGGGCGGGGCGAGGGTGGCCAGTACCGGAAGGCGAGGCCGGGCCACGACTTCGGCGGTCATAGCCGTCGCTGGCGGTGAGATCGCCATGCCTGTGCGCGCGTGCGGGAGAAGCGACGCGAAGCGGCCGAGCGTCGATCCGGCGTCCTGAGTGCCGCCCAGGTAGACCGCGAGATGAAGCCGGCCGGCGGCGAGGTCTTCTTCGGAGGCGGCGAGCACCCGGGCGTACACCTCGGCGGTGGGCGGCGGTGGCAGATCCCGGTCGCATTCGTCCAGCGCGGCGACCGTCGCGGCATCCAGGACGATCTCGGTCTGGCCGCGGGCTGTCGCGCAGCCGAGCAGCGCGGCGAGGGCCGCCGTGCGCCGCGGGGATGGCGGCTCAGCCATGATGCCGGTCTCATCGCCGACGTCTCCGATGCCGGTCACCGGGTCGACCACGTCGACGAGTGGTACGAACCGGCATTGGCCGTATCTGTCGAGGAACCGGCGGTGGTAGTCGGCGAGCGTCCCCTTGGCATTACCCACTCGCCACAGGAGGCTGACAGCGTCGGCCGCGTCGTCGAGCAGCGATTGCGGCACGGCGATCTCGGCGTCGACCGCGACGTCGACGCAGATCGGATTCGCCTGTCCGGAGATCTCGTCGCACAGGCTTTACGCGGCGGTTAGCGCGCCGAGCCGGTCCGGCGTGCCCGGCGCGAACCGGTCGGCGGCGCGGAGACGGTCGCGTAGCTGCTCAAGCGGGGCTCGCAGCTCGCAGGTGGCAGGAAGTCGACCGAGAAGATGCGTGACCGGGTCGTCGCCGAGGTCGTCAGGGAGAATGTTTGTCAGCAGGAACCCGAGGCGGACCAGCTCGCGTACCGTGCCCCGCACCAGCGCCTCCGAGGCAGCTGGCCACGCGCCGCATACCGCGGCGATGATCGCCACATAGCTGGCGCCGGTCACGCAGACCTGAAGGATCAGGGTGATCGCCTCGGTGGCTCGCACGGTCACGAGCTGCGGCACATCAATCCCGGGTGGGCCCTGCCGCTCGTGCTCGAACCGCCGGCCACGGCGCCTGATCAGGTTGCAGGTGGTAAACGTCAGGTGCGCCAGCACATCTGGAGACGACAGGGCGCCGTCTGCGATCGCGGCCAGCGAGACAGGGCTCGGTGTGCTGCGGGGACGGTGGTCGCCGTCGAGGCGCAGCTCGCAGTCACGTTCGGCGACGGCCACCGTCTGGACACCAGCGAACACAGCACGCGGCGTCGGGCGCAGGCGCGCCCGACGGTCGTAGGCGCGGACCGTCGCCGTGAGGCGCTCGCCGTCGGGCGCGCGTTCGCCGCCCGCAGTGAGGGCCATTCGAGCAGCCTGGCGCGACGTGAGGAACATCCCCTCGACCACCACAGGGTCCAGAATGCGTCGGCCCTCCGCGTCACCACTGCGCGCCGGGAGCAGCGGGATGCGCGCCAGCACAGCCGCGCCCGGCAAGGGTGCGAACAGTCGCGATCGCACCAGCTAACCCCGGGGACAGTCCCGGCACGTCGCCGAGCAGCCCACGCTCAGGCAGGTTCCCGAACAGCCGTTGTCCGTGCAGTCCGTGGTCGTGTTCGACCCGGCGACATCGCGCACCGGCACCGCCCGGGTGCCGAGATCGAACAGGTCCGCGGTGAGGCGGTCGAGGACCGCCGTCTCGTCCGGCATACAAACTCCCCACACGATGGCCACCTTTTGCGGCCAGGTCGAAGCGACTCTGCCGCAGAAGGATCCGCAACGGCCAGGGTGTGACAGCGACAAGTCACATGTGACAACCAGAAGTCACACCGCCCACAGGCCTCCAGGACAGGTGCCTCAGGCTTCGGTCAGGAAGCCACCAGGGAGGCCCTGGCGGTTGTGAGCGCGCGGCCGAGGTCGGTGACCTCGATGACGGTGGGCCAGCGGCGGCGGAGGTCGACGTGGAGGCCAGTCGCGCGATCGAGGACGGTGATGTCCGCGTCCGGGGTGGCGGCGAGCGCGAGATGGCCGTGATGCGCGGCAGCGGCAGGGTCGGGCCGGTCAGCGGTAAGCAGCGCGCGGCCGATTGCGACATGCCCCCAGCCGACTCCCTGGGTGTCGTGGTCGTCGCCGTCGACGTAGGCGCGGGCGAGGTCGTCGGCCGTGCCGTGGTCGCCGAGCTGGCTGAGGGTGACAGCGGCGAAGATGAGCTGGTCGCCCGGGGTCCAGCGCATGGCGCGGCGGGACTGGGCGCGCATCTCGTCGAGCGCGGCCTGCGCCTCGCCGACGCGACCGGCGGCGGCAAAGGCCTCGGCCTCGTAGGCGGCGAGCCGGGCGCGCTGGCCAGGGTGAGCCGCCGCGCGGCCAGCCGCGGCGAGCGCCGCTGCCTT
>NZ_CAUVXO010000675.1:0-2627 GCF_963555865.1 Protofrankia sp. Cr1 | reverse complement strand
GCCATCCAGTCAGGCCACGTTCCCGTCGCCGGCTGCCGCCACGCCGCCTCCATCATCTCGTAGGTCACCCGGCCAAGGAGAAGGGCATCGGCTCGTTCCAGATTGGCGGCGTGATGGCGATGCAACTCCTCGTCCGGGATCACCGCCCGGTGGTCGCAGCAGCCGTCGAGGGTGACGTTGATCGAGTATCGGAGCGGTCTCATAGGTTGCTCTCCCTTGCTGCGGTCGCAGGTACCTGGCGGACCGTCAGACCGGCGCCGCCGCCATTTCTCATCGGTCCCCCGGTCGGACCTGCTGGGAGGGCGCGAGGATCGCGCACTCGTAACACTGAAGGACCGGCGCCCTGTCCCGCAAGTGCCGGTCGAGGGCGGCGCTGGCGAGGCTGTCGTGTCCCCCCGGTGTCAGCACGCTGCGTGACGAGATGGCCATGAGTGGGCAGCGTCTGTTGGCCGCCAGTGGGCGGATCCCGATGGCCGCCCACATGCCACCGACGATTCCTCGTCGCGGGCCAGCCCCGGGTCGAGCAACATCAATTGTCCCGGAACACCAGCACGCGCAGCCACACGGGCCAGATTCGCTGAGACGGCGGTCGACGATGCCCCATACGTGCCAGATTCGCTGAGACAGGCACACCCTGGATCGTCTCAACGAATCTGGCACGCCCTGGCAGACGCCATGATCACAAGCCAGCTTCGCTGAGACGGGACACGAGACCGGCGACGCTCAAGCCTGCCCCTGGGTTGGGCGCTGTCCCGTGACGGTGAAGATTCCGATCCGTCATTGAATCTTGCTTGCCCGGCGTCTCCTGACGTTGTAGTGTCCTCGACATCTTGATCGTCTGTGTTGGGGGTGGCTGAGAGTGGTGGCGGCGCCGGCTGCGGACGCCGTCGACCCGGGGTTCGAGCTGCGTTATCTCGACGCGCGCGGGCTGGAGTGCGGTGAGGTCGCTGCGTCGTGGCCGGGGCTGCGCCCTGAGGGTTTCCCGCCGGTCCGGGAGTTTCGGTGGGCGCGGGGGCAGCGGCATATGCCGGGCCTGTGGTGGTCGGCGACGACCGGCGGGCATGTGGGATACGAGTCCTGGCTCGAGCGGGACCACCTGATGTTGCTGGACTTCGACCCGGCGGTCGTGGCGATCTCGACGCAGCCGTTCTGGCTCTGCTGGCGTGACGACGCTGGCCGGTCGAGGCGTCATGCGCCGGACGCGTTCGCCCGGCTGGTGGACGGTACCGGCGTGGTCATCGACGTGCGGCCGGACGACCGGATCGAGCCGCGGGACGCGGAGGCGTTCGAGGCGACCAGGCAGGCGTGTGAGCTGGCGGGGTGGCGTTTTCGGCGGGTGGGCGCGGTGGATCCGGTGCGGACGGCGAACGTGGCGTGGCTGTCGCGGTATCGCCATCGACGGTGCGGATCGCCGGATGTGGCGGAACTCCTGGTGAAGGAGTTCGCCGAACCGGCGCCGCTGCTGGCCGGGGCGGAAGCCGTCGGTGATCCGCTGGCGGTCCTGCCAGTGCTCTTCCACCTGCTGTGGTGCCACAGGCTGGCGGCGGACCTGACGGTTCGGCTGACCGCGGCCACGGCTGTCAGTCTGGCTTCGGGGCCGGGGGGCGCTGGATGAGCGGGGCCAGGCGGCCGGGTGGGCTTGGGATCGGGGATCGGGTGCGGTTCGACGACCGCGGCCAGACGGTGATCGGGGTCGCCGGCCCGGTTGTCCGGCTGGCGGACCCGGCGGGTCAGGTCGTGACCATCAGCGTGTCCGCGTTGCTGGCCGATGAGGACTTCGCCGTGCTCGACGGGCTGCCGCGCGGCGGGCTGCCGGCGGTGTCGCCGCTCGAGGGTCTGTCAATATAACGGCTCAGACAAGATTTTCGTAGCTGAAGATCGAATCTGGTGGGGCCGTGACGGCAGGTCAGTTCGGGTGCATGCTGGCTGGTGTGTGACATCGACTTGGCGGCCTTACTGCCGCAGTTGGCCGCGGTGCGAGTGGATGCGGTGGAGCCCGGTACGGGCGTGGTCCGGATCACGGCGCGGTCCCGGGAGGGTGTGGCGGTCGCGTGCCCGGCGTGCGGATGGTCCTCGGCGTGGGTGCACAGCAGGTATGTGCGGCACGTGGCCGACGAGGCGGTCGGCGGCCGTCCGGTCCTGATCGATCTGTCGGTGCGCCGCTTGTACTGCGAGAACCCCGCCTGTCCAAAGACCACGTTCGTGGAGCAGGTGACCGGGCTGACCGCCCGCTATCAGCGACGCACTCCCGCCCTGCACCGGCAGCTGGGCGCGGTCGCGGCGGCCCTGGCGGGGAAAACCGCCGCCCGGCTGCTGCCGTACCTGCACCAGGCGGTCAGCTGCAGCACGCTGCTACGCCTGCTGATGGCGCTGCCGCTGCCCGAGCTGTCGGTGCCCACAGTGCTGGGGGTCGATGACTTCGCGTTGCGGCGAGGGCGCCGCTACGCCACCATCCTGATCGACGCCGTCACCCACACCCGCGTGGACGTGCTGCCCGACCGCACCGCCGGAACGCTCACCGCCTGGTTACGCGCCCACCCCGGTGTGGAGATCGTCTGCCGGGACGGCTCGGCCTCCTACGCCCAGGGAATCACCGACGCCCTGCCCGGTGCGGTGCAGGTTAGCGA
>NZ_CAUVXO010000674.1:1531-3011 GCF_963555865.1 Protofrankia sp. Cr1 | reverse complement strand
GACGAGTCCGGAAGTCTCTCCGACCAGGACGTCGTCAACGAACGCAACGCCGCCTCGGTCATCGCCGTCGCGGACGTCTCCCCGCAGTCCCAGGTAGCGGTCCTGGGCTTCGGTAGCTCCGAGGGCAGAGTGGGCCAGAGCGCGGTCAACCCGGTATGCCCCTTGACGACCGTCAACCAGCTGGGTGATCAGCAGGAGTTGCTCCGGTGTATCGGCACGCTGCACCGGCGAACCGCCGAGGAAGGTAACAACACCGATCACGTAGCCGCGCTTGCCCAGGCCCTCGACATCCTGGCCGCGCCCGATGCCCTCAATCGTCCTAAAATGATCTTCTTGTTGACCGATGGACGGCTCGACGTCTCAGGGAGTCCCCAGTACGGTCCGGACGTCACCACGCGTAACGCTGAAGGACAGCGGCAGTTGGTCGAGAAGATCAATGAAGCCCGTGACGGCAAGGTGCAGATCTGGCCGATCGGCTTCGGCAACGTCGACATGGCCTCGCTCGACGGCTACGCCACCGGCGGCTTTCAGGGGACCTGTAACCGTTCGGTCGACGCCAGGCCGCGGACGAACATCTACACGTCATCCAGCGATGTGGGCAAGGCATTGCTGCAGGCGTTCGCGTCGGCCCGGTGCGCCGGCGTCTCCGCTTTCGACCAGGGCACCCTCACCGGCGGAGCGTCAGTTGACCTGGCTGTCGACATCCCGCCCATCAGCACCGACGGGTCCATCGTGGTGTTGAAGGGCAGTGACAAGGTCAGGGTCACCTATTTCGACCCGCGCGGGGTGGAGGTACCGCGCCAGAGCCAGAACTTCGACGGTTCGGTGCTCCAGGCGACAACTGAGAACGCGGCGGCCGAGTCGCTGCACATCCGCGACCCACGCCCGGGTACCTGGAAGGTGCGGCTGATCGCACCCGCGGGCGTGCCCACATCGACGGTTGCGGCCTCGGCGATCTGGCAGGGTCGCATCCGCTCCTCGATCGCGGTCACCCCGCCTGCCCCGCAACCCGGTCAGACCGTCGACGTGCGGGTGCGGCTGCAGACCCGCGCCGACGCGGTCACCGACCCGGCCGAACTGCGCAAGCTCACGGTCCGCGCAGAGGTCTCCGGGGACGGAATGCCGCTCCAGAGCGTTCCGGTCGCCGACGACGGCAAGGGCTCCGACCGGCGGGCGAACGACGGCGAGTTCGCCGGTCGGGTCACTGTTCCGACCACCGCCACCGGTGATCTCACGTTCGTCGGGCGCATCGACGGGATCGGTGTCGTCGGCGACGAGCGACCGTTCACCACCCGGATCACCAAGGGGCCGCCGCCGGTCACCGCCGACATCAGCGTTGACGGCGGGCGGGTCGCGCCGGGCGACATCCTGGGCGGGACGGTCGTCATCAATACAGCGGACGGCAGGCCCCGTACCCTCGGGCTGCGTCTGATCGATCTGGACCCGGGCACTCTTGCCGAGCTCAGCCCGGCGAGGATCC
>NZ_CAUVXO010000674.1:0-1159 GCF_963555865.1 Protofrankia sp. Cr1 | reverse complement strand
TGACCGATGGTTCCGGACGCTCCCAAGAGGCACTGACGATCCAGTTCCGCGCCGGCACCAAACTCGGGCCAGCCAGTGGAGAGCTCGACGTGTACGACGTGGCCGACCCCGCGACGGTCGTCGCGACGGGCTTTTTCACGGTCAACGTCGCTTACCCGTCGCCGCTGCTCCAGCGCCTGTGGTGGTTGTGGATCCTGGTGCTGGCAGCGGTGCTGGCAGCGGTGCTGGCAGCGGTGGCCTGGTTGCGTGGTCGACGCCGGGGCTTCCTCGCCCGTCGCGATGTCCGTGACCTCACCATGGTCCTGCACCGAAACGACGCGGAGATCTACAAACTCCATGCGGCGCCGACACCGTCCACCCGGTTCCCTTTCGCAGTCCGGGACCCCCGGAGCAGGTCGTCGGCGCGTCTCGATCGGGTCGCCGGCGGGGAGAGCGCGTATGAGGCGCGACGCGGTGACAGCGGCGAGCTCATCCTCAGGATGCCCGGAGGTACGACGACCACGCTGTTGCGCGGAAGGCCAACCCCGATCGGTGACGGACTGGCGCTAGGTTTCCTCGATGCCCGCACGACGGGAGCGGCACGGACGCCGGGCGCGGCGGGAGCGGCCGGGACCGCGGGCACCGCCGGACGCGGCACCTGGAATGAACGCAACCGCTTCCGGACCGGTGCGGGTGGCGCGGGTAGTGGTCACGCCGGTGCCGGTGCGGCGTCCGACGGGGCTGAGCGTGGACGGACGGCGGGCGGCTGGCGGGACACGGCCGGCGCAGGTGCCGGTTTCGGTCGGCCGCCGGGCTCGTTCCGCCAGGAAGCGGGCGGTCGGGGTGACGGGGGTTACGGCCAGTCCGTACCCGGCGGCTCGCAGTCCGGCTCGTGGCGGAGCGGGGGGAGCCGGCCCGGCCGCGGATCGTCCTCGGCTGGCGCCACGGACACCGGGCAGCGGGACACCGGGCAGCGGGACACCGGGCAGCGGGACACCGGGCAGCGGGACACCGGGCAGCGGGACACCGGGCAGCGACCCGGTCGCGGGGAGTCCGACCGCGCCGTCGGCCAGGCTCGGACGGACGACCGCGGTGGGTCAGGCGGGCATGGCCGGTACAGCGGCTATGACACCGGCGCTGCGGACGGTCGGGATGGCGCGGACCTGCATGACGAGATAAC
>NZ_CAUVXO010000673.1:0-2641 GCF_963555865.1 Protofrankia sp. Cr1 | reverse complement strand
CGCACGACGGAAGCGCTCGCAGGAGATCGCCCTCAACAGATCACTGGCCCGTCGGCGGGGATGGGCCGTTCGCGGGTAAGCCCGACCGGAAGGTCTGCGTCGTCGAGAAGGCCGGCGTCGAGCGCGCGCTGGATGTGGCCGGCCAGCGCCCGGGCGGTCGCGGGTTCGTCGGCGACAGTTCCCGACCCGGCCATGCCCGACCCGGGCGTGCGGGTCCAGGCCGACAGGCGGGCGAGCGCCGCGGGCAGGCCGGTGAGTAGGCAGGCCGCCACGGTCGCATGTCGGGAGACCAGTTGCGCCGGGTGTAGATCCCAGCCTTGGTAGATCCCCCGCATCCAGGCGCGGCGGACCAGGTCGGCGTGGCGCCGCCAGGCCGCGTGCACCGCGGACCGGTCCCCGACGGGCAGCAGGTTGGACGAGCCGTCCGCGACCTGAACGCCGGTACCGGCCGCAACCAGCTGCATGAGCGCGGTGGCGAGTTCCACCGCCGGATGATCGCTGGCCTGGTGTTCGGCGCTCACGCCCAGTGCCGCCGAGTAGTCGTAGGTGCCCACGTGCAGGCCGGTCAGGCGGGGCCGGCCCGCGGCCACGATCGCGGGCAGCGCCAGTACCGCGGCCGGGGTCTCGATCTGCACCTCCAGCCGGATGCCCGCGCTGAGGCCGGAGCCGATGCCCAGCCGGTTCTCAAGCTCGGTGAGGATGTCGCAGAACACCTCGACCTGAGCAGGAGCGCTCACTTTCGGTAGCGTCACCACGAGCCCGGGTGGGATGGCTCCGCCTGCGGCGAGGTTGGTCACGAACAGGTCCAGGCTGCGTAGCCCGCGGGTCCGCACGGCCGGGTCCAGGGATTTGGGGCGGAGTCCGTAGGACGCGGGTAGGCGCCCGGCGTCCGCGGCCGCGCGCAGCGCATCGGCCGCCGCGACGGCGTGGGCGTCCTCCTCGGCGTCGTCGCGGTCGCCGTAACCGTCCTCGAAGTCCACCCGCAGGTCGGCGATCGGGGCGGTGGCGAGCATCCGGCGGACATGGGCGTGCACCCGTTCGGCCAGCTCGCCCGGGATGCCGGTCGCGGCCGCCAGCACCGGCGGTTCGCCGGCGTGTGCGTCGAGCGCAGCCAGCGCGGCGGCGCCCCAGTCGTCGGCGAGGGTCGCCCTCATCTGGTCGGCCGGCACATAACAGGTGTGGACGGGCTGTCGGACACCTGGTTCACCGGGAAAGCGCGCGGCCAGGTCGGCATCGACCCGGGCCAGGGGAGCGGTCAGCGCGGCGGTCACGTCATCCGGCAGCGTGGGCACGTCTGTGAGTGTCGGGCGCGGGCCATCGGGACGCACCCGTAGCGCTAACGGTCGAAGCCTGGGGCTCCTTCGTCACAGTTCACAGTTCACAGTTCACGGTTCACGGCGTTGCCGCCTGACGAAGGCCTCCCACTCGCGGGCGGACCGATGCTCGCCCAGGTCGTGCAGGGTGAGAGCGAGGGTGATCAAGGATGGCTGGCTGTGGGGCCGGGCGCAGCAGAGCTTCGTGGAGAGCTAATCCGGCTCCGGGCCGCCAGCGATCACGGCCGCGACAGTCGAGCTGGACGGGAACGTGCCTGCGGCCATCAGGGCGTACACGCCAAAGAGCATCTTGGCTTCATACACCCAGTCGAGCGTGATGTGATGCGTCGCCTCGAACCAGTCCATGAACTCGTTGAGCTCAGGTTTGCGCGTGGCATAGCCGCCGAAGTGGAAGCCGGTCTCAATCCACCAGTTCGACAGGTGCTCTTTGCCGACGGCGGCGAGTAAACCCCTTACGTCATCCGCAAGGAAGCTGCCGCCCTTCAACGACGAGAAGCCGACAACCCGAGCCTTACCGTCCAGCCCATAAACGATGCCGGCCATCGTGGCGCCGGTGCCGACAGCGCAGGTGATGTAGTCACAGTGGATATCGATTTCATCGACCAGCTCGGCGCATCCGCGTACCGCCAGCGTGTTGCTCGCGCCTTCGGGGAGCAGGTAGAACTCGCCGTAGGTGTCAGCTAGTCCCGCAAGGAACTCGGGACTTGTCTTCTGACGGTATTTCTCGCGCGTGATGTAGGCCAGTTCCATGCCGTGATCCAGGCAGAACTGCAGTGAGCGGTTCGGCGGGTGGTGTTCCTCACCTCGGACAATGCCGATGGTGGGCAGGTCTGCTGCCTGCCCGATAGCCGCTACTGCTCGTAGCAGGTTGGAGTACGCCCCACCGAAGGTCAACAGCTTTGGGTAATCCGCCGACATAGCTGCTGACATGTTGTACTTGAGCTTGCGATACTTGTTGCCCGGCACGTCTGCGAGCGCTAGATCGTCTCGTTTCAGGTAGAGCTGCACATCGGCGGTCCGTGTCGTGTCGTCTACGATGTGGTGTAACGGCGTTGGGAAAGCGACGCTCCAGTTACCCGGTCCCAGGCTACTCGTCACAGCGCACCGCCTCCGCCTCGTGGGCCAACAGAGAAGCCTGGCCCTTGTGACACGTTAGTGGCTGTGATCTTGCTCTGATCGCAAGGCCGGAGGCCACCCCGGTGGGGGTGTGAATCAAGGAGCGGGGCCGGGTGCGTAGGTCGTTGAGGCCGTCCTGATGACCGGAACCACCTACCGTTCGGCCGAATGTCGTCCGACAGTAGGTGGAA
>NZ_CAUVXO010000672.1:0-2666 GCF_963555865.1 Protofrankia sp. Cr1 | reverse complement strand
ACTGGGCTGATCACGTTGGACGCGGCTGCCGGCTACACGTTCCCGCTGCACGTCGCCGTAGGCGACTCACTGATCAAACACCGCCAACTCGACCTGTTCGGCGAGGACCGCGACGAGCTAGCCGAGTTCGCCTACGCCACCGAGGACCTCGCCGACCACCCCGGCATCCTCGAGGAGGGCCGCTACCACGCCGTCGTCGGTAACCCGCCCTACATCACCGTCAAGGACAAGAAGCTCAACGAGCTGTACCGCGAGATGTACAGCGCCTGCTCGGGCAAGTACGCGCTGACGGTTCCGTTCGCTCAGCGCTTCTTCGAGCTGGCCAAACCCGCAGACCTAGAAGGACGGGGTGCGGGCCGCGTCGGCCAGATCACCGCGAACTCGTTCATGAAGCGCGAGTTCGGCAAGAAGCTGATCGAGGATTTCTTCGCCTCCCATGTCGAGCTGACCCACGTGATCGACACATCGGGTGCTTACATCCCGGGCCACGGGACACCGACGGTAATCATGATCGGCAGGCGAAATCGGTGGCAGCGCGGGACGACCATCCGCGCGGTGTTGGGTATCCGTGGCGAACCGTCGGCCCCTGAGGATGCGAGCCACGGCGCGGTCTGGCAGGCGATCGTTACACAACTCGACGTCCCGAGATCGGAGAGCGAGTGGGTGAGTGTCGTCGATCTTGAACGCGCCTATTTCAACCTCCCTCCCTGGAGTCTGGGAGGCGGCGGAGCCGTTGATTTCCAGGAGCAGATCGAGTCGGTGTCGCCCGCGCGCCTACAAACGATCACGACGTCGGCCGGCATTACGGCCGTCACGGGCGAGGACGATCTTTATGTTCTGCCCGGCCGTCATGCTGCTCGTCGGCTCAGAATTGAGCGGACCCGACCGCTGGTGGTTGGCAACTCGATCCGCGACTATGCACTCGCCGACCTTGATGACGCAGTCTGGCCCTATCGCGACGATTTCTCGATAAGCGACCTCGTCGAGATTCCGGGCATCTCATCGCTCCTTGCCGGGTCTCGAGCAGCAATCTCAGCAAGGAAGCGTTTCGGCGTCCCCATGCTCTTGAAGGGGATGCGCTGGTATGAGTGGCAGGAGATCTACCCCGAGAAGCTCGCAGTCCCGCTCACCATATGTTTTGCTTTCGTTGCGACGCACAACCACTTCGTGCTCGATCGGGGTGGGAAGGTATTCAAGCAGACTGCGCCGGTTATTAAGCTGCCGGTGGGGGCGTCGGAGGAGGAGCATCTGCGGCTGTTGGGGGTGTTGAACAGCTCGACGGCGTGCTTCTGGCTCAAGCAGGTCAGTCAGAGCAAGGGGAACGGTGGGATTGGTGGGGGTATTTCTGATGAGCTATGGGAGCATCGGTACGAGTTCACCGGTACCAAGCTGCAGGAGTTTCCGCTGCCGGCGGAGTATCCGTTGGAGCTGGCGCGGGAACTGGATGGGCTGGCGCAGCGGTTGACGGCGGTGAGCCCGACCTCGGTGGCGGCGGACGGGGTGGCGACGCGGTCCCGGCTCGCCGCGGCGCAGGCCGAGTCGGCGTCCACCCGGGCGCGGATGATCGCGTTGCAGGAGGAGCTGGACTGGCAGGTGTACCGGCAGTACGGGGTGCTCGCCGACGAGCTGACCTTGCCGATGACCGACGTGCCCGAGATCGGGCTGGGTGAGCGGGCGTTCGAGATCGTGCTGGCGCGGAAGATCGCGGGCGGCGAGGAGACGTCCGAGTGGTTCACCCGGCACGGCTCCACCCCGATCATTGAGCCGCCCGCCCACTGGCCCGCCGAGTACCGCGCGCTGGTGGAGAAGCGGATCGCCGTCATCGAGACCAACCGGAACATCGGGCTGATCGAGCGGCCCGAGTACAAGCGCCGCTGGGCCACCGAGGGTTGGGACAAGCTGCAGGACGCGGCCCTGCGCGACTGGCTGCTCGACCGGCTGGAGGCCCGCGAGCTGTGGTTCGCCGACGTCGACGGGATGGTCCAGCCC
Organism: Protofrankia sp. Cr1; assembly: GCF_963555865.1. Taxonomy (NCBI): domain Bacteria; kingdom Bacillati; phylum Actinomycetota; class Actinomycetes; order Frankiales; family Frankiaceae; genus Protofrankia; species Protofrankia sp. Cr1. The sequence goes on along the minus strand of NZ_CAUVXO010000672.1, from coordinate 677 downwards.
CGGCTGTGGACCACCGGACGCCTCGCCGACGAGCTGGCCGCCGACGCGGACTTCGTCGCCGTCGCCGAGATCTACCGCCCCGGCGAGGAACTGGCGAAGGTCGTCGCCGCCCTCGTCGAGAGCGAGCACGTCCCGTTCCTCGCAGCCCTGCGCTACAAGGACTCCGGCCTGGTGAAACGGGCCGACTGGGAGTCGGTATGGGAGCAGCAGCGCGCCGAGGACGCCGCGCCCACCGCGGAAGCCGCCAAGAAGATCCGCGACGCGATTCCCGTCCCGCCGAAGTACGCCCCGGCCGACTTCCGCAAGGCGTCCTACTCGAAGGCCCGCGGGAAGCTGGACGTGCCCAAGGAGCGGTTCATCTCCTACCCGCCGGCCGGCCCCGACAACGACCCGACGCTGCTCGTCGGCTGGGCGGGCTGGGACCACCGCGAGCAGGCCCAGGCGCTGGCCACGCTCATCGTCGAGCGGCAGGACAACCACGGCTGGGGCGCGGACCGGCTCACCCCGCTGCTCGCCGGCCTGCGCGAAGTCATGCCCTGGGTCCGCCAGTGGCACAACGAGGTGGACCCGCTCTACGACGGCTCCCCCGCCGAGGTCTACGACGCCTTCCTCGCCGAGGCGATGGGCCGGCACGCGCTGACTGCCGACGCCCTGACCGGCTGGCGCCCGCCGGCGGC
>NZ_CAUVXO010000671.1:1714-3325 GCF_963555865.1 Protofrankia sp. Cr1 | reverse complement strand
CCGCCTGGCGGGCCGATACCGACCTGGCCCTGACCGGCCGGCCGATGATCCCCCACCCGGACGTCGACGCGACGATGGTGCGTTCCGGCGCCCAGGCCGCCGCCGAAGGTGCGGTGGGGCGGGTGACGGCCCTTCTCGACGAGGCCCGCGCCACCCCTGTGGTGGCCCTGAAAAAGGGTGGAGTGGGGCCTCGGGAACGGTCGCGGCTCGCGAAACGACTGTCCATGCCCGAGGGCGACCTCCTGCTGTGGATCGATCTCGCGTACGCCGCCGGCCTGCTGGGCCTGACCGACGGCGGGTATGCGCCGACATCGGACTACCAGGATTGGCGCACCGCTGAGATGGGCCTGCGATGGGCCGTGCTCGCGTCGGCGTGGTTCGCCCTCGAGCACGCGCCGTCCAGCCGGGAGATCGAAGGTGACAAGGAGCTCCCGCCGCCGCTGCCACTGATGTCCGGGGCAGGCTGGCTACGGCGGACGATGGTGGGCGCGGCCGGTTCGGCTGGCCCGGGTGCTTCGGTTCGCGCGACCGGCCGGGAGATCGACTGGTTCTGCCCGCTGCACGGGTATGACCCCGTCCGGCGCGACGACAAGATCGCCGCAGCGGTGCGGGAGGCGGAACTGCTCGGAGTGGTCGCCGTCGACGTGCTGTCCGAACTCGGGGAACACCTGCTAGCCGTCGACGAGGCGGCACCGGCCGATGCCGTCGAGGAACTGGCACGACGGTGTGGCGGGCTGCTGCCCGAAGCCACGTTCAGCGTGATCATTCAGTCGGATCTGACCGCCATGGTGGCTGGCCAGCCCAATGCGGGCGCCGTCCAGCTGCTGCGCGACGCCGCCGTCGCGGAGTCTCGCGGTGCCGCCGGGACGTGGCGTTTCACGTCGTCGAGCGTGCGTGCCGCTCTGGACGCCGGGTGGGCCGCGGACGACCTTCTCGCACAGCTGCGCACCATGTCGGCTCATGCCGTGCCGCAGCCGTTGGAGTACCTCATCACCGATGTCGCACGCCGGCACGGCCATGTGCGCGTGCGCGGCATGCGCTGCTGCGTCGTCGCCGACGAGGCGACGACCGCCGAGGTCCTGCACACCCGGTCGCTTGCCAAACTGCAGCTCAGCCGGCTGGCACCCACCGTCCTGGCAAGCCCCTTGAAGCTTGAGGTGGTCCTGACCCGGCTGCGCGAGGTCGGCTTCTACCCGATCGCCGAGGACGCCGCCGGCACGATGATCGTGCCGCGCCGGCCGGAACACCAAGGATCCCCCCGCTTCAACAGCCCCGCCCGCAGGCCACCACGGGTCTCCCCGGTTGATCTCGCCCGCCGGCTGGCCGCGCATCCCGACGACGACACGATGCCGGACGCGGGCGCGCTCAGGCTGTTGGCGCGGCTGAACACCCGCCTGAACGAGGCGGAACTGGCGCTGTTGGCCGACGCCATGGACCACTGCGGCGACATCGTCATCACCTACCGGGACGCCAACGGCACCCGGACGGTTCGCAAGATCCAGCCACAACAGCTCTACGGCAAGTGGATCGACGCCTGGTGCCACCTGCGCAACGGCCAACGTGAGTTCTCCGTCGCCAACATCGAATCCGTCAGCCCCGCATCCTGATCCC
>NZ_CAUVXO010000671.1:0-1057 GCF_963555865.1 Protofrankia sp. Cr1 | reverse complement strand
GTCGGGACGCTGGCCGATTCAACCGGACATCGAGAAAGATCAGCGTTTGTTTGTTGCTAGGCACGCTTTTTCGGCCGAAAAGCGTGCCGTACGACAAACATACGCCGATCATCCCTCAGATCTGCTCCGGCCGTCTCCACCACCGCGGCGCCAGCTCCCACCGGGCCCACCTCCGTCCACTTCAATCCGACTCGGATTTGTAGTCAGCGGGTGCGATAGATGTCCGCGCGGTGGTCGACGTCGAGAATGTGGACCGTATGTGCGTCCTCGTCGATCCGGTAGACAATGCGGTATGTCCCGCGCCGCGCGCCGTGGCAGCCCAGGAGCGGGCCGAAAAGGGGCTTTCCGACGCGACGCGGGTTGACGGCCAGTGCACTGGCGCAGAACTCCAGTACCGCTGCCGCCACGGGTTCGGGAAGTCGCTGGGCGATGCTGCGTCGCGCCGCGGGTTGGAAGCGCAGCTCGTACTGTGGTGGTTTGTCGTCCTCCGGCGTCATGCGCCGGTGGCTCGGCGACGGGCCAGGTCGGCACGCATAGTGGCGAGGTCGACCCCTTCCTCTCCGCGTCCGAGCGCGGCGAGGCTTTCGGTGATCCGAGCGACGGCCTGCGAGTCACTGAGGATCTCCAACGTCATCTCGAGGCCTTCGAGATCGTCGACGGACAGCAGGACCGCTTCGGCCTCACCGTTGCGGGTCAGCGTGATCCGCTCGTGCTGCGTGCGTACCCGGCGTGACAGCTCGGACAGGCGCGCCTTGGCCTCGGACATCGGCACGGGAGTCGCAGCAATCGTCATGGTCACAAGTGTAGTCTGAAGAGGTCTGAATTCAGACTACACATAAAAGATCTTTTTTGGGATTATGGTCACCGTAATCGGCGTCGACGAGCTTCCGGTAACGGGCGCTCCTCCTGGCCGGGCCGGGCGCGTATCGTGACATTCTTTACCCATGGTTGACGGGGGCGGGGTAACCGACACAGGGGTCACCGACACAGCGGCGTCCGATGACGGCGGTCGCTACGACTTCTTCGTCAGTTACACCGGCGTCGACAGGGCCTGGGC
>NZ_CAUVXO010000670.1:1991-3169 GCF_963555865.1 Protofrankia sp. Cr1 | reverse complement strand
GACGGGACCTGGACGGTCGAGGTAACCGAAACGGGCACGGTCACCTGGACCAGTCCGGAACTACGGGTCTACCAGACCGAACCCGAACCCCACCCAGAACCAGAAGCCACCCCGGAACCGGCCCCGAACCCGGAGCCCGTCCTAGAACCAGACCCAGAACCCGAGCCGCCACCCTTCTGACCGGGACACGGCTGCCGGACTCTGATCGAAAGATCGAAAATTGCCGGCCGATCGGTAGGCAGGCCTGGTCAGTGCACGCGGACACCGTGGCCAGGGCTCGGAACGAGCTGGACTTCGGTGGCGAGGTCCGCGCGGGACAGGGCACCACGCGCGTGTGGCAGAACGACCTGTTCGATGTCGGCTCGAAGCCGGCTGACGTTTATGTCTGGTTCCATCGTCACAACTACTCGCAGTAGCGGATCTTTCTCCTTATGCAGAAGTCGCGCGCGAACCTGCTGGGCACCCGCTGCAGCTGCCAGCTCGCTTTCCACAGCGCTGGTGAAGGCCCGCGCGTTCACCCGGACACGTCCGAAGGTGTCGTCGACGACGTACAGGCCAGCCAGGTCCCCAGTGGACCGCTGTAGCCACAGCCAGGCGAGCGCCAGCACGACAACCAGGGCCGTGGCCGCTCCCACGACCGGCCAGAACCAGCCATGGTCGGCGGCAAAGGCCCGGTTCGTAGCCGTGAGCGCCGGCCGGTCTGTGACGTCATCGCCGAACACACCCCGACCGGCGAGCAGGGCGACGATCCCACCGCCCAGGCACACAAGCCCCAACAGGACGAACACCACCCGGTTCACCCGATCGACTCTGGGAGTGAACGGGTGCTTGCGCGATCGGGGCATCTTCGTGGACCCGGTCGGCTTTGCCGTGCTCACCATGTCGCTCACGTCGTTCGAACGGATCGGTGGACCGAGCTGCGGGATCGGGCTGTCCACGGTTCGCGCGTTGACGGTGTTCGCGGTTCCGTTCACGTGTGGTCCTCTTTCCGGTCGTCCGCCGACGCATTCGCCGGAGCATCCGCCGGGGTGTCCTTCCGGGTGCGCTCCGGATCGGGTTTGGTCAGATCGAGGCCGACCGGATACGGCCTGGTCCGCTCACCTGCGGTCGAAGTACCAAAGATCGTCTCTGTGGTTGATTGCGTTGCCGGGGCTGATTGCGCTGCCGGGGTTGATTGC
>NZ_CAUVXO010000670.1:0-1495 GCF_963555865.1 Protofrankia sp. Cr1 | reverse complement strand
GGCGCAGGCGAGGCTGGTTGCGGCACTACACCGCTGTCAGGGGATGCGGGACGCGACGCCTTGACTTTCAGTTTCACCTTCGGGGGCGACACCAGATCGAAGGAAGCCAGCCGTTCGTAGATCTCGTCACGTACCTGTTCCGGCGCGTCCGGGTTGACCCGGGGATGAAACTCGATCTTCACCCTGGCGGTGCGGCGCCGGAGCCGGACCTTTGCCCGGCTCACACCGTCCACATCCTCGGCCGCGCTGGCCAGGGCACGACCGACACCGCGACCAGCGGCGAACGTGGAGGTCCCGGCCAACGACGGTTGCACAGTGAACCACTCGAGCCGACCACGTCGCAGCCCCAGCACGAGCAGGAGGACGCCGACGACGCCAAGGATCACGCCGAGTACTGCCGGTCCCGTGTCGGACCAGCTGTTGCGCGCCATGGCGCCCGCCGCGGCCCGCCAGTCGACGATGGCATACTCGCTGCCGAAGGCCGCGTTGATCATCTCGACGATCGCGACGACCCCGGCCGCCGCGATGGCTGCGGCAAGCAGTGCCGCGACGATCCGGTTTGTCACGCGCACGATGGTGACCTCCCGTCAACTACCGAGCCCGGGTGTCCGGGTCGGTCCCGGACTCGAAAGCGGACACGTCAATGTCGATGTGGGTCACCCGTAGACCAGCCAGGTCGGCCACCTGTTGATTCACCCGGGTGCGTACTCCCTCGCATACCTCGACAATTCGGGCAGGATACCGTATCGACAGAGACATCGAGATCCGGGCGGTGCCCCGCCCGACGCGCGCTGACACCCGCGGCGGACGTTCGTCCGCGGCGGGCCGTCGGCGTCGGCCGGGAGGCCGGCGCCCCAGTCCGCCGACGGCGTTGACGTTCAGTGCGGCTTGGGCTGCGATTTTCTCGATGACGGCGTTCGTGACGACCAGGCGTCCCCGCGCTGTGGTTTCGGGCCGGCGCACCACGGTGGGCTTCATCGCATGTCGCGGCGTTCGCCGCCGCTGACGTACCGGTTGATATCGATGTCCCCGTCCAGGACCTTGCCGACGAACAGGCCGATGGCGCCGAAGACCAGAACGATCAGGAAGTCACCGAAGCCGCCGAAGGCGAGCGCGAGACCCGAGATCAACCCGGTGATGAGACCGATTGCACTCGAACGCATCGGAGCCTCCTCGTTGTAGGCGCAAAGCGTGGTGAAGGCGGACTGTTGTCAGGCGTGCTGTCGTCCGGCGCACAGTCGCGGTTGCAGGTGGCTGCGCCCGCGGCTGAGCTGACGGGCGCGGCCGGTGCTCCGATGGGACGGTGCTAGCGGACCCGCGGGGGCCGTCGCGATGTCCGCCAGCATCGGTGCACCCGGTGCACCCGGTGCGTCCACTGTTGGCGTACCCAGTGGGCAACGATCGCCAGTCCGGCGCGCCGGTGGTAGGCGGTCACCCCACCACCCGCGGTTCGTGGTGACAGCTCGGGCCGCCGAAGCCCCAGGCCGGCCATGAA
>NZ_CAUVXO010000669.1:0-2676 GCF_963555865.1 Protofrankia sp. Cr1 | reverse complement strand
GGTGCGGTGGTGCGTCCGTTGCCGTTCTGGTCGGTGCTCGGGCGTTCCTCGTGCCGCAGTGGAGTGGCGGACAGCCGAGGTTCGGACGGCGGGGGCGGAATCGGCGCGACGTGGCTCGGGTAGCCGCCAGGACCCCGGTAACCGCCGGGAAACGGGTCGCGGTCGAACAGCGGGTCGTAGGTCGACCTTTCGGTCCACGGCCGGGCGATCGGTGGCACGGCCGGCGGTTCACCCGAAGCGCCCGGCCAGGAGCTCGTCAGCGGGTCGAATGTGCGCTCACCACCGGGCGGTGGCACCGGTGGTGGGAACTGAGCGGGCCAGGCCTGGAACGAGGAATACGGGTCCTCGTTGTTCGGCTCGGTCGAGCTCGGCGGAAGATGGGAAGGTGCCGGCGACTGCATCGACTGGCGCGCACCGCGATCTTCCGCCGGAGCGCGACCGGCGTCAGGCATGTCCGTTCGGGCGTCGATGTCGATGTCTCCGTTCATGCTCCCGCTCAGTCACGGCCTCGCCGGATACCGGCTCAGGGCTCGACGCCACCTGTCCGTCCAGGGTGGCCCACCGCGGCGATTCAGGATTGCATGCCGGGCTCGACCTTGTCATCATCTGTGCCCTGGCCGGGATGGGTAAAGTATGTTCTGTCCGTATCCGGCGCCCATGATGTTTCCGATGCGAGTGACGCTGCGGCAGCCAGGACCCAGCGGGTCGGCCGGTCCAGCCGGACGGCGGCGCGTCGCACGTCGTCCCACTCGGGTTGCACGGTGACCACCTGACCGTCCGGGAGCATGCCGATCTTCACGGCGATGGTTTCGCCGCTGACGTTCACCGGGCGGAAAGTGCGGTCAAGCGCCCGCTTGTGTACGGGCGTCTCGCGCAGACCGAGGGTGGGGGTGTGGAAAAAAATCATCTGTCGGACCGGGTCCGCGCGCGCTGGCGCCACCAGCACGGAGAGTGTGTGCGCAGGTCGTCCCTTCTTCATCAGAATGGGCGTCAGCCAGGCATCGGACGCCCCCACCGCCAGCAGTGCCGCCAGAATCTCCGGCCAGGCCCGCGGGTCGAGGTCGTCGACGTTGGTTTCGACCAGTAGTTCATCGGTTGCCGGGGGGATGCGAGCGGCGGCGTATGCCGACACCGACTGCTCTCGTTCTGATGCGCCGTGGGCCGACATCCCGGCGGGTGGCGCGGTCCCGACGACCAGCCGGACGACGTTGGGCCGGCCCGGGATGTCGCGCTGGCCGGCGCCGACACCGACCGACTCCACCCGCATCGCCGGTAGCTGGCCATAGGCGCCCACGTGGGTCGCCACCAGCGCCGCTCCGGTCGGTGTGCACAGCTCCAGGTCCACGGGACCGCCGTGAGCCGGCATTCCGCTTGCCCGCAGGAGTTCCAGGACGGCAGGGCCGGGGATCGGCAGGACACCGTGTCCGGTACGGGCCGAGCCGCCGCCGAGCGCCATCGGGGACGCGACCAGCTGGTCCAGGCCGAGCGCGTCCAGCCCCGCGCAGACACCGACCACGTCGGCGAGCGCGTCCAGTGCCCCGACCTCGTGAAAGTGCACGTCGTCGGCGCGGATTCCGTGAACGGTCGCCTCAGCCTCGGCGAGCGTCGCGAAGGTGGCCAGGGCACGCTCGCGGACCGTCGCGGCGAGCGGTGCGCCGGCAAGTAGCAGGCGGATGTCCGCCCAGGTACGGCGGAGATGCTCACCGCCGGGTGCCCCGATCCTCTGCAGCCCGTCCGGATGCGTCGTACCGCCACTGCTGATCACATCATTGGTGGTGACGTGGACGCGAGTGGCGGCAATGCCGGCCCGGCGGGTCACGGTGACATCCAGGCGGACTGGAAGTCCAAGCGCATCGACCGCGTCGGCGATCACGTCGGCCCGCTGACCGGTGCCTGCGAGCGCCCCGCTCACTGCGCCAAGCAGCATGTCCCCGCTCGCCCCGCTGGACAGGTCGAGCCACCCGACCCGTGCCGGGCGGGGCGGCGAAGACCCGGTCGGTCCGGTCGGCATCGCTGCTGCGCTGTTGGCTTGGTGCGTTCCGGCGTCAGTCACCCGTCCACTGTCGTCCACCCGTCCACTGTCGTCCGGTGGTCGGGGTCGCCGGAACGCGCCCCGGACCCGCCCTGCCCCGGCCCCCTGCAGCCGATCGCGGCCGACGGTAGCGAAGCGGTAGGTCAAAACGGTCGCTATAGCAACGAAAACTACCTAACGCCCGGGTGTCCGCGGGCAGTCCAGTAGGTGGAAATCGTCGCCATTACGGCCCAAATGACCTACCCCATCGGCGGACGATCCGCGGGTGCCGCGGGTGCGGATATGGGCGCTGTTCGGCGGGCGATGCGGGCGGCGAAGATTCCCGCTCCGAAGCCGTTGTCGATATTGCAGACAACGATGCCGGGTGCGCAGGATGTGAGCATCCCGAGCAGAGCGGCAAGCCCGCCAAAGGAAGCGCCGTAACCGATGCTGGTGGGGACCGCGACCACCGGCGTACCAACGAGCCCACCGATGACGCTTGGCAGGGCACCTTCCATGCCGGCGATGACGACCAGACAATCCGCGGTGGCGAGGATGTCGCGGACCGCGAGCACCCGGTGTAGCCCGGCGACCCCCACGTCCGTGATCGTCTCAACGCCCGCTCCGGATGCGCGGGCGGTCAGCGCGGCCTCAGTGGCGACCGG
>NZ_CAUVXO010000668.1:0-2685 GCF_963555865.1 Protofrankia sp. Cr1 | reverse complement strand
TGACGGTGGATTCGTGACAGAAAGCGATCAAATCATACCGATCCGCGAGTCACCCCTCGCGACCGGGCTCAGGCCGTCGGAGGGCGCGCGGTCAGACGAGCATGGGCATGACGGCGCCCCATGAGCAGACCGGTGTATCCGACGACGGTCACCACCACCGCAAGAGCCTGCATGAGGGGGTTCAACCCCTTCGGATACAGCTGACCCTTGATATAGTGATCAATGAACCCTCCCGGATAGACCAGCTCGGCTCCCATCCGCCGCAGGTACTTCTCCAGCCACGTCAGCGGACACGGGAAACCGATCCCGACGATCAGCACGCCCCACAGTGCCGCGGGGACGTGCAGCCACACCAGCCGCGGCCACCGCCAGACGAGCAGGCCGCCCACGACGACAAAGATGATGAAGGTGATGTGGACGGCCACCACGAGATCGGCAAGCAACCGGTAGCGCATCATTCCTTCCCAGCGGTCTGCGGCATTACCGCGTGAGCATTACCACGTGAGTCGGCCTACCGCACCTGCCGCACCCGATAGTCATCCTACGCACTCACGCAACCGTGACGCAGAACCGGCTCAGCGGGATCCCCACGTCAGACGGCCTTCGGTATTCCCGAGCGCATGCGTTGACGCACCTCGTCGGTGCAATCACCCATTTCATCCACCGGCTGCACGAGGCGGATGCCTCCCACCAAGACCGGAGGAAGGTCCAGGGCGCCCTCGTCGGCAAGATCGACATGGCGGACCTCCTCACCGAACAGGACTTCCAGGAAGCCAAGCATGCCCGCATCGATGCCGTTGCCCGGAAATACGACCCATCCGCATGATCACTTATACCGCATCGGTGCCTTGAAGACCGTCCCAGGACCACCGGGGAACGGGCAGGCCCGGAGCCACCTGGGAATCACGCGGCGAGTACGCCAGCACGTCGCGCACAGCCCACTCCATGTACGACCGTAGGACGGCCCGGAAATCAGTGTCATCGGGAAGGCCCGCATCATCAGCCGCCTGCACGAAACACCGGATGAATCTTTCTCCCAGGTCGTCCTCGGCGCCCGCGCCGGCGTGGATGTCAAGCATCGCCGAATGACCGCCGCAGGACAGCGAGTACAGCGCCGGGCCACCGAACACCTCGGCCCAATAGCCGGCCAGTCTCGCCACGTGCTGGGGATGGCCGGGATGGGAGAACGGATGGTTCAACACCGGATCCGCCAGGCAGCGCTCGTGGTGGGCGGCCGCAAGCGCCAAGAACGCCGACTCGCCACCGGCGAACTCAAAGATCGATGGGCGTGACATACGCACTACTGTGAACCGTGACCGCGCAACGCCGCCACCCCCACGGATGTGGCGCACCCGGTACAGGGATCGCAACCACCGTGAGGCCGTCGATGCCGGAAAAATCGGCGGGATGGCACGTGTACACCGGTAGATCATTAGACAGGGCCGTGGCTGTGATCATGGCGTCGTACGCGCGAGCGGAAGGCTTGCGGCCAGCGTGACCGCGGTGAGGACGGCAGCCGCGTGTCGTTCGTCGCGGACGAGTTTCGGGCACCGGCAGGCGTTGCAGCGCCCCGCCGGCTACGGGATCAGCGTCTTGGCGAGTGCGCGCCACTGGTCGATCGGAATGGTCTCTGGTGAGCCTGTGGTGACGCTTACGGCGACGTGATCGGCCCCTGCCCGCACATGTTCAGAGACCCGTGCCGCGACCGCGTGGACGTCGCCCCAGGCGACGAGGGCGTCAACCAGCCGATCATCGAGGTGGGTGATCTCGTCCTCGGTGAAGCCCATCCGGCGGAAGTTCGCAGGGTAGGCGGGAACCGTGCTCAGAAAGCCGAGAGGTCCGCGGGCGATCCCTCGCGCGCGGCCGGGATCTGTGTCGAGGACGACGAGCTGTTCGATGGCGAGGGTGGTGTCCTCGCCCAGCAGCGAGCGGGCCCGGACGGTGTAGTCGGGGGTGACGAGGACGGGAAGGGCACCGGCCGCGCAGCGGCGGGCCAGTTCGAGCATGCGCGGCCCCAGCGCCGCCAACACACGCGCGGTCGCCGGGACGGCGCCCAGCGCATCGAGGTACGCGGTCAACGTCTGCACCGGCTTCGCCCCATGCGCGCCACCGAGACCAACGACGAACCGACCCGGATGGGTGGCCTCCAGGTCGGTGTACAGGGCCGCCACAGCCTCCGGTTCGAACCGGTCGACGGAGATGATCCCGCTGGCGACCCGGACTGTCCGGGTCGCACGCACCAGATCGGCGATCTGCCCGAGACCACCGAGCGGGCCGCCCGTCAGCCAGATCGTCGAATAGCCCAGGTCCTCCAGCTCGACCGCTGCGTCGAGGAGCCCATCCGCTGCGGGACTCAGGACCGCACCGACCGGTCCCAGCTCGATCTTCGACATCACACTTCGCCTCCAGCCACACAGGTCACCCGACGGAAGGCCACAACAGGGCCACGCGCCGGGATGTTCCGAGGCAGGCCGCGGTCGGCGCTGGCGTCGACGCATCCATCAACCTTGTCTGATCACGGACCCGACGAATGCAGCAGCATCCACATGTCCGGCCTTGTGGTGGCCAGTCGTGTGTCATGTTTCGTAGCCACTTCGACCCATATTCGATCATAGTTCGGGCGTCACGATACTGGCTCGTGCGGCGAGGACGGACACGATGTCGTGGTGGTTGAGGTAGGCCACT
>NZ_CAUVXO010000667.1:0-2686 GCF_963555865.1 Protofrankia sp. Cr1 | reverse complement strand
TGGTGACGGCGGTGCGCTCGTGGATGGGGGGCGCGGTGGGGCGGCGGTCGAAGAGCGCGAGGGTGCCGGTGTCGAGCCCGAGGCGGTCGAGGTAGCCGTCGAGCTGGACCAGGCCCTCGGCCAGCGGGTCGGCGTCGTGCGCGCCGCGGACCTTGATTTCGATGGCCTCGCGCTGCTCGGCGCGGGTGCCGCCCGGGCCGGGGTACGGCCAGCGGACGAGGATGTCGAGACGGCCCCGGCCGACGGCCTCCTCGGGCTGGACGGAGCCGCCGCCATTGACGATGCGCTGCAGGTAGGCCTGGACCAGCAGGTGGGGCGCGGCCTCGTGGTAGTTCTGTTGGGAGACGAGTCTGTCGCCGTAGGTCCTCCAGAAGGCGGCGAACTCGGTCAGCAGGCGGGTGAAGTCCAGGCGACCGTCGGGGAGCACATGGGCGCGCGGGCCCGGGACCTCGGCGACGTAGTCGAAGACGTTCTCGGTCAGGACTCGGACGATGACCTCGTTGTAGATCGGGTTGGCGGGCCGGACCGGTGCGTCCGGGGCGAGCAGGCCAAGGTCGCGGACGTACTGCAGGTCGTCGGGGTTGGGCCTGGTGGCGGGGGCGAGGCCAGTGATCATTGGCTCGATGATGGCGCGGACGCGCGGGTCGTAGAGCTTGTCAACCAGCGAGTCCAGGTGGGTGGCCCGGGCCTGGATCAGCCGCTTCTTCGCCTCCTCGACGTGATCGGCAGTGACCGCTGCCGAGGCGGGCACCGCCATCTTGCGGACGATCTCGTTCGCGAGCGCGTTGACCAGCCACGGCTGCCCGCCGGTCAGCTCGAACGCCAGCTCCACGGCCTCGGGAGTGAACATCTGGCCGGTGTCGGCGGTGTGCTGGCCATAGAGGTCCCGGACCTCGTCGAGGGTGAAGTTTCCCAGGCGCAGCGACTCAACGATGATGTTGAACGGGCTGGGCCCGCCAAGCCGGTTCGCGTTGCCACCAGCCGCCGTCTTGTAGTCGCGGAGGTCTCGTAGGCCGCACAACGCCACCGAGGCCGGGAAGTGAGCCGGCCGGTCACCCGCGCCCGCGCGTAGCTGGCCGAGAACGCTGACCAGCGTCCGGCCCTCGAGAGCGTCGATCTCGTCGAGGAACAGCACCACTGGCCGCGGGCAGGCCTGCGACCAGGTTTGCAGCGCCCTCGCCAGCAGTCCTCCGTCGGGTGCTTCGGGCCACGGCGGTGGGCGCAGCTCCGGCGGCAGGTCGACGTTCGCCCGGTCCCGGATCCGGGCGAGGATCGCGCGGGTAGCCGCGCCGACGTCGTCGCCCCACGCCCGTCCGGGCTCGCAGGAGGTCATCAGAGCCGCGTACCACCCACCAGCGGTCAGCTCCTGCGCCAACGCCATCAGCGTCGTCGTCTTCCCTGTCTGGCGCGGCGCGTGGACCACGAAGTAGCCCTTCTGTGCCACCAGGCCGGAAACCTCCGGCAGCCGCGCCGACGCCGGAATCATGTAATGATCGCTGGGCACACACGGCCCGGCGGTGTTGAACCAGTGAGCCACCACGCCACCACCCTCCACGGCCACGGGGCACGGACAGATCGCCGCCACTCTACGGACCACCTCCGCCTGGCAGCCGCCCGCGAACTGGCACCGGGCGAGCAACGGTCCCAGTAGCGTTCGCCTCCTCGGAGGCTTTCTATCGGCGAGTCGTGCCACAGTCAATCTTGTTTCGGGACTTCCAAAACAGTCCCCAGCAGCAGCGACCGCACCGTCCGGCGGTGGGCCCCGACTGCTCGCGGCAGAACGTGCAGCCGACCAGGTCACCCGGGCCGCCTGCGCGGACCGGGCCAACCAGCTCACCGAAGCCGAGTGGACGGCCGTGCTGCCCGACGTCCCCTACGACCCACCCTGCTTCTGATCATTGTCGCCGTGGGACGCTGCCCCGGGCAGTCAGACGATCAGCGGTGGCGAGCAGCTCGACGGTCATCACAGTTCCACGCGCACCTGGACCATCGCGCCGCCGCCGAACCGCACCGCGAAGACGTCACCGACGTGGCCGGAGTGGCTCACACCCGGGTCGAGGCGGGTCACCAGCGGAGCCTGACCACCGTGTTCGGTTCGGTCACTGCCACCCGGATGGCCTACCGGTCGCCGGGGGCGGCCAACCTGCACCCCGCGGACGCCCAGCTCAACCTGTTGCCAACCCGCCATTCGCATGTTGGCAGGAGCACCAGCACCTGGCAGCGCGGCGGCATGTGTATCTCCGCGATGGCCTCTGGCCTGCGGGCAGGCGCTCGTGCCCGCCACGTCCAGGCCACCTGGTCGCCAGAGTGGTCAGAATAACGACCGGTCGCTATTGTGGCTCCCATGGAGACCATACCGATCACCGAGGCGAAGGCCCGGATTGCCGAGCTGGCGGAGCGGGTAGCCAGAGAGCATGATCACTTCACGATCACGCGCAACGGGCGTGCGGAGGTGATGCTGATCTCTGTCGCGGAGTACGAGTCGATGCGGGAGACCCTCGACCTGTTGTCGGACGGCGAGGCTCTCGCGGATCTGCGGCAGTCGAGGGACGACTTCGCCACGGGCGACACCTTCGCCCTGGACGAGGTCGTGGCCGAACTGAACGAGCGGCGGGCCAGGAACGAGTGACGGCCGCCAGCGACGCGCCCTACGAGGTCGCGCTGTCGCGCAGAGCACGGAGAAACC
>NZ_CAUVXO010000666.1:0-2696 GCF_963555865.1 Protofrankia sp. Cr1 | reverse complement strand
GAACGCAGCGTGTCGTGGGCGTCGTTTGACGAGTGCTGTCTCCGGGCCGGCGCCGCAGCGCCGAGACGATCCAGAAAAGCCATCGTGTGCGGGCAGGCAAGCCAGTGAGCGTCAAGGCGATGACGTGGGTCTGGGGGGCATCTGCGACAGCCGGAAACGAACGGCTGGTGCTGCTCGCGATCGCGGACACCGCGGACGACGACGGTGGGAACGCCTGGCCGTCGGTAGCGACGCTGGCTCGCAAAACTCGACTGGATGCGCGGACGGTGCAGCGGGTGATCCGCCGGCTGGCGGCAGGAGGACACCTTCTGATCGAGACGGCGGCGGGCCGCGGTGGGGCGAACATGTACACCGTCGTGATGAGCGGCACCGCCGAGCCGAAGCCGGGGCCTGTGGATAACAGACCGTCGGGTCGGCCTGACCCCCGGCAGGCTGCCAGGGGTGGCAATCCGCCGCCCCTGGCGCAACTGCGCCACCGCCCCCCCGGCACAGTTGTGTCACCCCTCCCCCGGCACAGCTGTGCCACCCGAACATCCTTGAACGTCCTTGAACCTCCACCGCCCGCGCAAGCTGCCTCGCCGGCGGACAGCCCTGGAGCTGTGGACGGTGGTGGAGGATCTCCGAAGGATCGGACAACCCCATCAGCGGCCAGGGTCTGCGACCGGGCTGCGGGAGAGCACCCAGCGAAAGCCGACGCCGCCGGCTTGCTGGCCGGGCTCGGATCGTCGTGGCGGCTGACGCCCAAGCAGCGGGCCCGCTTGGCCCCCCTGGTCGCCGCAGCGCTGGCCGCGGGCTGGGGGCCGGCCGGGCTCCGCGAGGTGCTCGGAGCAAACCCCGGCGGGGTCCGGTCGCCCTACGCGGTGCTCCGTGCCCGGTTGGCCGACCTGCCGGCCCCGCCAACCGTGCGCACCACGCCTGCCGTCGAGCGTCCAACCTGGTGCGGTGCCTGCGACGAGACGACCCGCCTCGTCGACCTCGACGACGGCCGCGCCAGCCGCTGCCCGACCTGCCATCCGTTGATCGCCGTGTCAGAAGGTCGGAGGGTGCCGTGAGGCTGCGGCCGCCCCTGGCGTACTTCGGGGGCAAGACCACAATCGCCGAACAGATCGAAACCCAGCTCCGCCCCGGCGGGCAGTTCCACGACATCCGCGAATGGGCGAACAAACCGCACGGCACCACCCTGCGCATCGCCGGTCTGCTCCACCTCGCCCACCGCCCGCACGACGGCTGGCACCACCCCATCGCCTCCGACCAGATGGCCGACGCCATCGCCCTCGCCGACGTCCTGGCCGCCCGCTACACCGCCGCGATGACCAGCGTCACCGCCGACCCCGCCGCCAAACCACAGTCCCCGCCGCGCCGGGCACCCCCGGCCGACGACAAAGACCCGTAGCCCAGAAGCAGAACGGGGTCCTGGCGCACGCCGCCAAGCAGAAGCGCCAAGACCCCACTCCCCCTGATCGCCTTCACAGAAGGAGCACTGACATCGTGCCCGCACCCACCACCCCCACCAACCCGAAGCCGCCTGCGCGGCCACGGCGAGACACGAGCACCTCTGGAACAACCTCGGCACGTACCGTGAAGCGCGAACTTGTCCCGCTTGCCGTGGTGCTAGCAGAACTCGGCGACGAACATGGGTCGTTGCCGCGGGCCACGTTCGACTCGTGGCGTCGTCGGGGTGTCGCCCCCAAGGTCATTAAACTGCCGAACGGGCACTTGCGAGTTGCCCGAGACGACCTGAATGCCTGGCTCGATGGCCGTATCCAGAATCCTGCAGCATGACCAGCCGGAACCCGTCATCGACCGGTAAACCTGAGGAGGTCCGGCCGACGACCTTCGCGGTCCGAGTCTGGGCAATCAAAGAGATCAGGAACAAAACAAAGCCCACTACTTATCAGGTACGTTGGAAGGTCGGAATGCGACCGTGGGCGAAAAACTATGCCACCAAGAGCTTGGCCGAGGCGCGCCGTGCCGAACTGCTCGCAGCAGCGAAAAAGGGTGAGGCGTTCGATATTCAGAGCGGCCTTCCTGTCGCCGATGTGCGCGCCCAGACCGAGCCTGAGCCAGCACCGCTGTCAACTCGGGCATGGCTGGAACACGCCCGGGATTTTGCGGACACGAAATGGGATGAACGACAGGCGCCGGGAACACGGCGGTCGCTAGCGGACGCACTCGCGACGGTCACACCAGCGCTGTTGACTGCGCCGGCACCAGCCGAGCTCGCCGAATCGGTACGCGAGGCGCTGTTCGGCTGGACGTTCCAATCCGGAACACGGAGGAGCCTCGCCACGGACGGAACGTGGGCCGAGAACCCTCCGCCTCCCGAGCTGGAGGCCGTGCTCGGCTGGCTTGCCGGTCATAGTCGGCCGATCGCGGATCTCGCAGACGACCCGGAGCTGATCAGATCCTGTCTGAACGTAATCAGCCAAAAACTGGACGGAAAGCCCGCAGCGGCTAACACAGTCCTGCGGAAACGGATCGCGTTCGGCGCTTGCTTGGCCTTCGCTGTCGAACGCGGCGACCTGGCAGAGAACCCGCTACCGGCGCTGTCCCGAACGGCGCCGAAGACCAGGGACCAGGTGGACCGAAGGGCGTGTGTAAACCACCATCAAGCCCAACGACTGTTGGAAGTTGGGGTGCGCCCGGTCGCACCAGACCTGGTTGCCTGGTATGGCGGTATGTACTACGGGGCGATG
>NZ_CAUVXO010000665.1:1786-3215 GCF_963555865.1 Protofrankia sp. Cr1 | reverse complement strand
TGCCCACCATCTGGGAGAACGAATCACGACGAAGGCGTGAGCGACGCAGACCCATCATCGTCACGCGCAACCAACTGCCTGCCGCTTGGGTGATGGACCCGCTACCGTTGAGTGTGGCCGGTGCGGCTGTTCGGCGCGATACCGGGAAGGTGGGGCCGATGCCCAGGGCCAGGAGCAGTCTGCGGGCTGAGCAGGACGAGCTGCGTGCCCGGATGCGGGACCTGGGACTGGGTTACGACGAGATCGCCGCGGAGTTCTCCCGCCGCTTTCGGTTACGGCCCCGCGCGGCCTACCGGCACGCGTTTGGTTGGACGTTGAAGCAGGCCGCCGAGCAGATCAACACCTATACCGCCCGCAGCGGGATGGACCCCGCCGGCAGAGCCGGTATGACGCCATCCCACCTATGTGAATACGAACAGTGGCCGGCCGGTAGCGGTCGTAAACTGACCCCGCTGGTACTGGCGCTGCTCGCCCACGTCTACAACACCGAGATCCATCGACTGCTCGACTTCGATGACCATGAACACCTGACTCCTGCCGACCGGCTCCTGCTCGACAGAAGCCGCCACGGCATCCCCGTCCCTATCGTCGCCCAGCGCCCGCCATCGTCATCCGCTCCCGTGCAGTCGGATCGGCGCAGTCCGGCTTCGGGTTTCGGGGCCAGCCCGCGTCCCGGTGTTCTGGTCCCAGCCCAGGGTCTGCCGGCGGTCGTGGTGCCGGATCAGGCACCATCCATGACGCGGTCATTGACGCTGGAAGCTGCGGAGGCCTCGGATGGGGTCGGTCTGGCGGCTCATACTGTGGATGATGTCGCCGACCTCTGGGATGAGCTGATGCGACGACGAGACCTTCTCAGCGGCGTGGGAGCGGGCGCGGTCGCATCGTTCGCAGCGGGCCTGCCCACCGGTCCGATACCGACTACTCCGGAGACGATCGGGATCTTCTCGGAGCTGACGGCGAGCTACCGCCGTCTGGATGGTCTGCTCGGTCCCGCCGTGGTGTTCACGCCTGCGACCGACCATCAGCGGCGGCTGGCCCTCCTGCTGCGCCGTACCCACGGTCACTCCCCATGGCAGCAGGTCGCTCCGGTCGCTGTGGACGTGAACATCCTGGTCGCGTGGCTGTACTTCGACCTGGAGGAATACGATCAGGCCGCGGCGCTGTACCGGCACACGTTCGACGTCGCTCGCGACCTCGACGACGTCACCCTTCAGGCGTTCCTCCTCGGCCGCATGAGCCGCACATTGTCAGAATGCGGCCACCACACTCAGGCAGTTGTCTTTGCCGACGCCGCCCGGCGAACCGCTGGTACGACAGCCCTGCCCGCGGTCCGGTCGTGGCTAGCCGTCACCGGAGCCTATGTGCACGCCTGTCTGGGTAACGACCGGGCGTGCCGCACCGCGCTGGACGACGCCGTCGACCTGCACAG
>NZ_CAUVXO010000665.1:0-1281 GCF_963555865.1 Protofrankia sp. Cr1 | reverse complement strand
CCCCCGCCATGTCTTCATCAGGCGATCTTCAGCTGTTCGTCGCCGAAGTCGACGATGAGTTTCAGGCTTCCGCCGAGCGCTGCGACATAGCGCTGGAGGACATCCTGGGTGGAGACGTCCCCGTTCTCGATCTGCGAAATCCGTGCGACGCTCACGTCCATCCGGCTGGCCACCTGTGCCTGGGTGAGCCCTCGACGCTTGCGCAGCTCAGCCAGCCGCCATCCACGCGCCTGGTCGAGCATCTGCCGAATGGCCGCATCGAACGCCTCGGGACCGCCGGCGGTCTCCACGGCGCGCTCAAGGTGACTGCTGTCCCGCCAACGGCGCAGCTCCGTCATGATCCGGTCTCCCTCTTGCGTTCATCGAGATAGGCCGTGTACAGGCGTTCGGCCTCCGGGATCGCACTGTGGTACCAACGGCTCCACTGACCGGACTTGTCGCCGGCGACCAGCAGGACCGCAGACCTGTATGGGTCGAACACGAACAAGATCCGCATCTCGGTGCGGCCCGCCGATGGCGGTCTCAGCTCCTTCATGTTGGGCAGACGGGAGGCGGTCACCGTGTCCACCAGGGGACGACCTTCCGCCGGACCATTGCGCTCCAAGACCAGGATTGCCTGGTTGACCAGGCGATGACTGTCCCGGTCGGTCTCGAAGAGCGCGTCGAGGAACGCCTCCACCTGAGCGGTCATCAGGACCTCCCACTCCATCCAACCTCCCGGAGCCGAACTCGAGTTAAGGATATTATTAAGAATCTCGTTGGGTCCAGTCGGCGCAAGGTCCTCGATCTTCCCCGCCGCAGGCCCCGACACACCATCCGTACCGGTACCACCCACGTCCTGCTCGCAGCCTGACCATCCCTCACCCCATCGAACAGCCGCTACCCGCCGGACCGTGGACCGGCCGCTCACCCGGAACGACATCCGGGCCACAGGACACGACGTTGGCGCGTATCGCCCAGGTCGGGTCTGACCCGAAAAATAACGTGAGGTGACGGCGGTGCTTGGCTCACGCGGCCTCGGGGATGGGGTCGAAGCGGACGGTGTAGCCGAGGGTGTTGGCCTGGTGGGTGAGGCGGCGTAGGGCGCGTTCGGGGTCGCAGCGGGCGAAGTAGTCGCCGCCGAGGTCGTGGTAGTCGGTGTCGTTGCGCAGCATGTGCCAGATCGCGATGGTCAGTTTGTGCATGACTGCGACCAAGGCCCGTTTGCCACCTCTGCGGGTGGCGATGCGGCGGTAGAACACAGCCAGGTACGAGGTCTTGGGCGGCCTCAAGGAGTCAGTG
>NZ_CAUVXO010000664.1:1309-3060 GCF_963555865.1 Protofrankia sp. Cr1 | reverse complement strand
TCGCCGGCACGGACCCGCTGGACATCTCCGTCCTGCGGGCTCTGCGCGACCGCGCTCGGGAACTGGACGCTGCATGGGTGACCACGGATCTGGCGATGTGGGTGCGCGGTGGCGAAGCTCTGATCAACAACCTGGTGCCAATGCCGCTGGTACCCGAGGCCGTCGACTGGTGTGTGCCGCGGATCTGCCGGGCTCAGGATGTGATCGACCGACCGATCGTGATCGGAAACGCTCCCTACCCGTTCATCGTGGGCAGCGCGGACGTCCTGCCGCTGATGGCAGAGATCGTCGAACGGACCGGCTGCCTGGCCACGGTCGACATCGGTCACCTCTATGGGCTGCGCCGCCAGCAGGGCCGGCCGCTCGAACAACCGGGGGATGACAGCTTCTGCTGGGATCACGTGGTGGAGGTCCACCTTGCCGGTCTGGTCGAACGGGTACTGCCCGGCGGGGAGCGGGTCTTCGAGGACTTCCACACCGTCACGGTCTCGCCGGGGGTGTGGGAGCTGGCCGCACGGCTGGTGCCACGGGCGAGGAATCTGCGCGCGCTCATGGCCGAGTGCGAGTTGATGCCCCGGGCAGATCTCGTCCACACGATCTGCCGGCTGGCGTCGGCCTTACCCCGGTGGCTGCCCGGGGAGGATCCCCCGCAGGAGCGGTGCTCCGACGATGCCACCTGCGGGAGCCGGCTGACGTGATGCCGGTCGACTACCCGAGGTTGATGGAGGCCACCTGGGATGCGCTGTACGCTCCGGCGCAACGACACCGGGCAATCCTCGCGGCGCTACCCCCGGACGAATCGGAACTGCTCAGCGAGTGTGTCCGCGCCGGCGGGTTCCACCGGGACGCGTGCCGCCGGCGCGGACGGATCGCCCCCGACCTGCTTGACGCCTTCCCGGTGACCTTCGTCGCCTTCTACGCGACCGAGGGCACGCCCGGGATGGCGGCTTTCCTGGCCAGCGAGCAGTGGCGCCGCCGTGGGTCGCTGCCGGGAAGCTTCTTCCCCGCGCCGGAGCTGTCCGTGCTCGCCTTCGCCGCCTACCTGCGCGACACCTGGATGCGTGGCGACCGGGAGGAATGGGTGCGCGAAGCATTCCGTTTCGAACTCGCTCTGCACCGTCTCGGTACCGAGCGGGTCGGGGTCGACCGCGGCCCCGGCACCATGCGGCTGGCCGCCGGAGCCTGGGTCGGCGAGTGCATGTTCGACCATGACAACGCCGTCGACCAGCTGCGGCGGCGCTGTGCCGAGGTGCCCTGGAACGAAGCGGTCACGCTGCTCACCCCGCACCCGACCCAGGCCGCCGCCATCACCTGGTACGTCGGGGACGAGGGTCGGCGGATCTACGTCCGCGGCGAGGACGTCGCGGCACTGCGCTGGTCGTGGGACGCCGCCGCCGAGGTCCCCGCTGACGCCGACCAGCTGCGGGTGGTCATCCACGCGGCCAGGGCCGGGGTCCTGCGGTAGGGAGGGCCGGTGCCCATCCGGTGCACGTGGTTGGTTGGATCGCGATCGTCTACCGTTGTGGAGAGGTGATCGCGAAGCCGGATCCCGGCGCGAAGGTCGTGACAGTCGGCGGGATGGCCCTGAGCTGGTCGATCGTCGCGCATGCCGGGCACTGCGCATAGCCGGCCTGGCGTTCCCGGTTGGCTTCGGCGTCCGCGCGGGCCTGCGCGACCCTCGCCTGCGCCTCGGTCACCCCGGCGAAGGCGGCCTGCGCCTTGTTCACCGCGTCCTGTACCTGTTGCGGCAG
>NZ_CAUVXO010000664.1:0-962 GCF_963555865.1 Protofrankia sp. Cr1 | reverse complement strand
CGTGATGCGGACCAGATTGAATTTCAGCCCGACGAGGAAAGGCGCGCCGAGGGTGTCGGTGAGGTCCCGAGCCAGTGATTCATTGATCGCTGTCTGTACTTTCGTGATGTTGGCGTTGTTCGACGCCTGTGGGACGGTCGGAAGGGCGGCGTTACCGGCGCCCTGGTTCGCTCCGAGCTGAACCAGCGCGCAGCTGGAGACGAGTTCGGCGCAGCCGAAGCTGTTCACCTGTTCCCGCAGGTCGTTGTCGATCACCGGTCGGATTATGGTGTCGAGGAACGCCGACCAGCCCTGAATTCCATCGTAAGGGCTGTAGTCATTGTGGTCGACGAATGATCGGAACTTGCGGGTGCCGAACTTGTCGTCGAAGGTACGAATTATCTGGTGGTCGAGATTGAGGGAGAAGTAGAGAGTTCCCTCGATGCCCATCTCGACGCCGTCCTTGGACGGCACCCGCACGACGTCCTCACCGGCGCGGTCGCCCTGGTCCGGCTTCGCGGTGATGGTGTAGAAACGTTGCTGGGCAGGATATTTGTGACTGTCGGAGTAGAGCCCGACCCAGGTCCGTGCCGAGGCGGGGTCGATGATCTGCCTGATCTTGTGGTTGTCGAACGGACCGCCGTTGCGGACCACCGCGATCTCTCCACCGTCGGTCTTGTCGAATGAGCCCAGAGCGCTGAAGCCCAGCACGAGGAGAAAGATCGCGGCGAGCGCCGCCGCGGAGATCGTGATGATTCTGGCCGAGGTTCTCTGTCTCATGATCTGTCCCCGCTGTCGACGTCGACATACCGATACATGGCTGTGCCGGCATGCGAAACCGACGGCCGGCATGCGAAACCGACGGCCGGCATGCGAAACCGACGGCCGGCATGCGAAACCGACGGCCGACATGTGGAACCGACGGCCGACATGCGGAACCGACGCTATTGTTGCGAATGCGTTGGTCGCCGGTCGCCGCTTGT
>NZ_CAUVXO010000663.1:0-2716 GCF_963555865.1 Protofrankia sp. Cr1 | reverse complement strand
TTCATTCCGACAACGGTAGCCGCACCCGGACCGCTCGGGCATCCGTCCGCGGGCGTAGGCACGGCTGCTCGTCTCGACGTACGGCAGGCACCTACTGCCAGCGCGGATGGCTGCGCTCACGTCACGACTGTAGTGATCTTGCTAGTGGGCATCGGCGCTCTGGGCGTTGTGTACAGGCTGTGTAGCGTGCCCCATTATGTCGCTGGTGGATCAGAGCGCGGAGTCGAGTGACGGAGGTGCCGGCACCGTCGGCATCGACCTTCCACGGCAATGGTTTGTCGGCTCCGCGCCGCCGCCGGCGCGTGCGCCCCAGGACGGTGACGACCCGCTGAGCGAGGTTGAGCAGTCACCGGTGGACGTCGAAGATCTCTCGTCCACCGTGCACGAGGCACAGCGCGGCGACGAGGACGCGTTCCGGAGGATCTACCGGGCGGTCCAGCCTGGGCTGTTGCGCTATCTGCGCGTACTTGTCGGCGACGATGCGGAGGATGTCGCATCCGAGGCGTGGTTGCAGATCGCCCGGGACCTGCCGTCCTTTCGCGGGGACATTGACGGGTTCCGCGGATGGGCCGCGACGATCGCCCGCCACCGCGCTCTGGACCACTTGCGCCGTCAGCGCCGCCGGCCCCAGCTCGACGTACCGGTCGAACAGGTGGCCGAACTGGCGGCCGATGACGACACCGCTGGACGTGCGCTGGAGGCGGTATCCACCGATGCGGCGATCAAGTTGATCGCCGCTTTGCCGCGGGACCAAGCCGAGGCGGTACTGCTGCGTGTGGTCATGGGTCTGGACGCGAAGAGTGCGGGGCAGGTGCTGGGCAAGCGCGCCGGTGCCGTCCGTACCGCAGCGTACCGCGGGCTACGCCGCCTCGCCGAACAGCTCGGTCAGGCCGGGGATGCTCTCGTGGACGGGGCCGGTCAGAGCGACACCCGGTTCCCAGCACAGTGATCTTTTCAGGGTGTGACATCAGCAAGGGCTTCGACGCTGAAGGACGTGAGATGAGCACACACCGACCCCGTCGGATCGGCCGGGGCGACGCAGAGCGGATGCTTCGCGGCGGCACGGTCGATACGCAGGCCGGTCCGGATTCCCTCGCCGACCTGCTCGCCGCTGCGGCCGCTCCGGCCCTTACCAGCGAGCTCGCCGGTGAGGAAGCGGCTGTTGCCGCCTTCCGGGAGACGCGTCTCACCCCCGCCACCCAGCCTCGGAGAGACTCGATGATCAAAATTGGCCTTGCGAAGTTGCTGACAGTTAAGGTCGCCGCCGTGGCGATCGCAGCTACTACCGTCAGTAGTGTTGCTGTCGCCGCCAGCACCGGGATTCTGCCCTCGCCAGTGGGGAGTGACTCTCCTGCCGCGCAGCGGACGACATCCGCATCGGCTTCGGCTCACGCGTCGGCATCAGCCGGCCACGGGCCCAACGCGAGCGCCGCTGTCTCGGCATCGTTGGTGGGACTATGCCACGCATACACAGCTGGTGCGACTGACAATCCCGGCAAGGCCCTCGATACCCCGGCCTTTACCGCATTGGTCACTGCTGCGGGAGGTAAGGACAAGGTCGCTACCTACTGCGCGGCAGCACTCAAGACCGATCTTGCCGCGGGGGAGAGCGCGCACCCCACCGGTACAGCGACACCAACCACGGAACCCGAGAGTCCGTCAGCCGGCCTTGGCAAGGGAAACGCAACCACGGGTGCCGATAACCGGACGACCGGCGTCGATACCCAAGGCGAGGCCCACCACTCCGAAGGAACAACCCTCCCGCCGGGAGCGCAGGCCGGGGCCACAGTGGCGCCCAAAGTGGGTCTTGAGGCCACCGTGGCTCCGGGCAAGAAACTCGGAACCTCCGTGCAGGCGACGGCGAACGGCGAGTAGCACGCGCAGGGGTGGGGCCTCGCCCGGGGGACGGTGACCGGGCAAGGCCCCGACATCCGGCCGGTGGGGTACGGCCACCGGCCGGATGCGGTAGGGCTAGGCCCCGACTCTCTCAGCGTCAAAGCCCTTGCCGGTGTCACACACCCACCGGGTGGGAGCGTCAGCTGCATCGAGGGCGGCTGGAGGACTGACGACGCCTGCGATGGACCGCCTTATGCTGTGTAACATGCCGAATCTCAACGTGTCTGTGCGGACCGCGACGCTGGCGGAGGCCCGCGCCCAGGCCGCCGCCGAGGGGCTCACTTTGTCGGCCTGGGTGGACAAGACCCTGACGGAGTCCATCTGGACCACTCGGTTTGTTCGGCAGCAGGAGCGCAACGCTGCTCTCGGCATGACACCGGCGTATCTGGACGGCGAGTACGCCCGCCTGGAGGAGCTGCGCCAGCGTGCAACAGGGTGAGGTGTGGGCGCGGGCCGACGCACCGGTCTACGTACTGATCGTGTCGGCTGACATGTACAACAGCGCCGGCACCGGGCGAGTGGTCACCTGCCCCGTCATTCCGGGCGATCCCCTGCCTCACGACGACTACGCCGCCGATGCGGGGATCACCGATCCGATCCCCGGCACGGTGTTACCCGAGCTGATCGCGTGGATCCCGACCGCTGGCCTGTCTCACCGGCTCGGGCCCATTCCGGCAGAGGCGTGGCAGCGCGTCGACCAGATCCTCCGCCGCATCCTCGGGCATTGAGCCTCCACGCGGCCGCACCGCCACGCGGCCGCACCGCCACGCGGCCGCACCGCCACGCGGCTGCACCGCCACGCGGCCGCACCGATCATCCC
>NZ_CAUVXO010000662.1:948-3162 GCF_963555865.1 Protofrankia sp. Cr1 | reverse complement strand
GCTGAGCGCGCGCCTGTTCGCCTGGGGCGCCGTGACAACCGTGGTCTCTCAAGGGTGCTGGTGGGGTGCGATGTGGATCGGATTCTGGACCGCGACCCACAGGCACTGACCCGATGGCCGACTGGAGGACGAAATTGTGAGTACAGGGGTCCGGGTCCCGCCTGCCCTGGGCGGCGAGACCTTTCGCGAGGCCATGTCGTTCCTCGCAGCGCCGTTGACCATCGTCACCACCCGGGATCAGGAGGGTCGCCCGTGGGGGTTCACCGCCAGTTCAGTCACCTCGGTGTCGCTTGAACCACCGCTTGTTCTCGTCGGGATATCGCATACCTCCAGTTGCTTCCCGGTGTTCTCCGAGGCGTCCGAGTTCGTGATCAACGTGCTCGGGCGCGACAACCGCGAGCTGGCGCGGCGGTTCGCCGCCAGAGGTATGGACCGGTTCGTCGGAGTGCGGTTCGACGATTGGCCGAACTCGGACCTTCCGTATCTCGCTGATGTCGCCGTCGTATTTCGATGCACCGTCGCAGAACGAATATCTGCGGGTGATCACGACCTGTTGATCGGGGAGCTCACTGGTATTAGGAGGCAGGACTCGACCGAGCCGCTCCTGTGGTATCGGCGGGATTTTCGACCATCGGATTGATCTAATGTGCTGATCCACGCCGCTGCCCACAGTATCTGCGACCGGGTCGCCGGTACTGCTCGGGGACGGTGTGATCGAGCACAGGCAGCGCTTTGTCAGGTCATATTTCCAGCTCGGCGGTCTGGGTCTGGATCGAATGAGCTGGGATGGATTGTGGGAGTATCCGGGAGAGGTGGATGTGTGCGACCGAGGAGGATGTGACGAATTCGACGCACTGGTAGCCTTCGGAATCGCCGTCGAGATGGTCGAACAGCCGTTCGCCGCGGTGGAGCAGGATGGGCACGATCACCAGGTGCAGGTCGTCGATCAGGCCGGCGCGGAGGTATTGCTGAATGGTGGCGACACCACCGCCGAGTCTGACGTCCTGTCCGTCGGCGGCCTCGCGTGCTCGTTCGAGTACCGTGTCGATACTGTCATCGACGAAGTGGAACGTCGTCCCGCCCTGCATGGTGATGGACGGACGGGCGTGGTGGGTGAGGACGAACACCGGATGGTGGAAGGGCGGATTATCGCCCCACCAGCCGGTCCATTCGTTCTCACCCCACGGTCCCCGGATCGGACCGAACATGTTCCGTCCCATGACGGTGGCACCGATACCGACATCGCCCCGCGCGACGAAGCGATCGTCGACGCCCTCGTCACCGCCGTCCATGCCGATCATCTGAGCACCGGTGCGGGTAGCGAACACCCATTCGTGCAGTCCGTGACCACCTACGCCGAGCGGGTTGTCGACGCTCTGCGCCTGCCCGGCCGCGTATCCGTCAAGCGAGATCGAGAAGTTGTGTACGCGTAGCTTTGACATCCGCGACTTTCTTTGTGGTGACTGGCACCTGGTGTCTGCCCCCGAACGTCGAACATGTAGCAGGATGTCACGCCCGGCCTGGACCTCGCCGTACCGGGCCAGGCGGCGGGCGACCGCGGCTATCCTTGATTCTGCCCAGGCACTCCGGCCCCGAACTCCGGCCGACCCCGGACCGGACCACACCGGACCACACTCTGGAGGACCGGCATGGCGACCAACCTCCTGCTCGACAAGCGGACGCCGTGGACGGCGCAGGACTGGCTTGAGCTTCCCGATGACGGCCGCCGGTATGAGATCACGGCCGGAGCCCTGCTCATGGCCACACCGTCCTCGCCCCTCCATCAGGCCGTCACCGACGAGATCAGGCAGCTTCTTCGCCCTGTCCTGCCGAAGCATCTGCGCGTTCAGGAGAACACCGGCGTCCGGCTCGGTGACAACCTGCGTATCCCGGATCTGGTCGTGCTGCGCGCGGAGGCGGTCTGGCGCCCGGGTGCGCTGCTCGCCGAGGACGTGCTGCTCGTCGTCGAGGTCGTGAGCCCGTCGAGCGCGCAGGAAGATCGGGTGGCGAAGCCTGCGCAGTTCGCGCGGGCGGGCGTTGCGCATTACTGGATGGTCGATCCCGCGGACGGCCCCTGTGTGCACGTGCTGCGCCTGACCGGGACGGTGTACGAGCGGAGTCATCTCGGTCGCGGCGAGGACGTGCTGGCACTGCGGGAGCCGGTGGAGGTGCGCTTCACGCCGGCGTCGTTGCTTCCGCCGGCGCCGTAGCGGT
>NZ_CAUVXO010000662.1:0-503 GCF_963555865.1 Protofrankia sp. Cr1 | reverse complement strand
GCCGGGAGCGCTCGCCCATATCGTCACGCGCGCTCACCGCATACACCGACCGACTGTTGATCGTTTCTGGACGGCGTCGTTGGTACGGCGTGGTGAGTCAAAGGTGCACGGGAGGTGCCAACGGGCCTTCTCAAAGCCGTTTGGCGGACAGGCTTTCCTGCCCGTCGAGTCGGAATGTGCCCTGCGTAGAGGATCAGGGCCACCAGCGCTGCACACGCACCGTGGACTCCACCGCCCAGACGACGGCGCACGGCGGAAGGTGGAGCAGGACGGCCGGAAGCGTTGCCTCCACGCTGGGACGACCGACTCGCGCGGAGGCTGCCAACGCGGCTCGCCAGTAGCGCCGACCGTCCGCTGTCGGGTCTTCAGACGCGGCTGTCGTGATCGCTGTGAGTGCGTCCGCTCGGCGTTCCGGGTCGTCGATTGCAGTGACGGCGGCTGCGGCAAGGGCGATCACCGGGCTGCGGTCCTCGGCGGGCAGGTACGGCGCGAGGCCGGCTAGA
>NZ_CAUVXO010000661.1:0-2725 GCF_963555865.1 Protofrankia sp. Cr1 | reverse complement strand
CGTGGCGCACCGGGTCGCAGAAATACACTGGAATACCCGTGCGGACAGTGAACTCGGCGTGCCGCGCCATCTCCTTGCCCTGGTCCCACGTGACGGAGTTACGCATGAACTCTGGCAGCGTCTCCATCTTCTTCGCCAGCAGGTGGGCGACCTTGTCGGCGTTGCGGTCGTACGGGATACGCACCAGCATCACGAACCGTGTCCTGCGCTCGACCAGCGTCGCGATCTGCGACTTGTTCCCCTTCCCAATGATGAGGTCGCCGTCACCTTCCCAGAACCCGGGCACCGCGCGGTCCTCGGCCTCCTTCGGCCGGTCGCTGATGTTGACCATGCCGACGATCCCGCCCCTCGTCACAGTGCTACGCGACCGGTCCACCCGCCTGGCCCGGCCCCTGCGCAGGGCGATCTTCAGCTCCGCCCGCAGCTCGCCGCGGGCCTGCAGGTACAGGCACTCGTAGATCGTCTCGTGCGACACGCGTATGCCCTCGTCGTCGGGAAAGTCCTTCTTCAGCCTCTCACTGATCTGTTTCGGCGACCACTTCTCGACCAGGCCCGCGTTCACCGCATCGTGCAGCACCTTCGACGCCACGAGCTTGCGCTCCTTCGGCCGGCCACGCATCACGTCACAACGAACCTGCGCATCCATCGCCCGGTACGCCGCAGCGCCGCCGTTACGCTCGATCTCCCGGGAACCTCCCGGAAGATCATCGAATGATGACGGCCGAGCATCGCCGCGATATGCCGAGCCGAACAATCCTTGCTCAACTCGCGCGAGATGACCTCGCGCTCATCCGCTGTCAGCTTCCCCAGCCCACCCGTCCACCATCCAGCCTCTCGACGCCGTCACGATCATCCTATCGGGGCGTCGCTGCGACCGTTTGAATCCGCCAACCTGCCGCGGCTAGGCATACGCTCGATGAGCCATTGGATGAGCCCTGACGACCTTCGGAGGTTCGAGGTTGGTCACGAGCAGCCCTCAGGAGGTTGAGGATTTCGGGGCATGGCCGTGGCTGGGGAACGAGGCCAGGGCGGTGTCGACCATCGCGCGGAGGTCTTCTCGGGATACGCCGGTGGCGGCCTGGACGGAGATCCCGTAGGCGAAGGTGGCGACGTAGCGGGCCAGGGCCTCGGCGTCGGCGTCCGTAGGTAGGTCGCCTTCGGCCACGGCGCGGGCGAAGTGGTCGCGGATGGCGGCCTCGCCGGTGCGGCGCCATTCGATCAGTGCCTCGCGGGCGGTATCGCCGGGTCCGCCGGTGGCCAGGGCTCCCTGGACGCCGAGGCATCCGGCCGGGCGTTCGGGGATGGTGGTGGCCAGGGCGGCTCCGTTCAGGATGTGTTCCGCGGCGCCTCGTGCGGTCGGCTCCTCCAGGGCTCGGGCGACGTAGCCGGCCGGGCCGCTGGTGTAGCGGTCCAGGGCTTTGCGGAACAGGTCCTCCTTGTTGCCGAAGGCCGCGTACATGCTGGTGCGGGTGATGCCCATGGCTTCGGTGAGGTCGGCCAGCGAGGCGCCTTCGTATCCCTGGCGCCAGAAGACCTCCAGGGCCCGTTCCAGAGCCTGGTCGGCGTCGAAGGCGCGTGGGCGGCCGATGGCGCGTTCGGTGGAGCTCATGCCCCCACGATACCCGTTCCAGACCGAGCGGTACACAAGTCGCTCAGGCGTGCTACGGTTTCCTTCAGAACCGATCGGTACAGAAATAATCGCCGGTGAAGCGGCCTGTACTGGCATCCGAGCACGCACAGACGGGACAAGATCATGGGACAGTTCGACGGCAAGACGGCCATCGTCACCGGCGGCACGACCGGCATCGGGCTGGCGGTCGCCCGCCGCCTGGCCGACGAGGGCGCGCACGTGTTCGTCACCGGACGGCGCAAGCCGGAGCTGGACGCGGCGGTCGAGGCGATCGGCGCGAATGCGACCGGCGTGCAGGGCGACGTCTCGGACCTGGCTGACCTGGACCGGCTCTACGACGCGGTGCGCGGCGCGGGCCGCCGGGTGGACGTGCT
Source organism: Protofrankia sp. Cr1 (assembly GCF_963555865.1). Classification (NCBI taxonomy): domain Bacteria; kingdom Bacillati; phylum Actinomycetota; class Actinomycetes; order Frankiales; family Frankiaceae; genus Protofrankia; species Protofrankia sp. Cr1. The sequence continues at coordinate 721 of NZ_CAUVXO010000661.1, read as the reverse complement.
GTTCGCCAACGCCGGCGGCGGCTCGTTCTCGACGCTGGAGCAGGTTACCGAGGAGCACTTCGACCAGACGTTCGGCATCAACGTCCGTGGGCTGCTTTTCACGGTGAAGAAGGCGCTGCCGCTGCTCAGCGACGGCGCCTCGGTGATCCTTCCCGCGTCCACGACCGCGACCACCGGCACCGAGGCGTTCGGCGTCTACGCCGCGTCCAAGGCCGCCGTCCGCTCCTTCGCCCGTACCTGGGCCAACGAGCTCAAGGGCCGCGGCATCCGGGTCAACGCCGTCACCCCCGGCCCGATCGACACCCCCGGAATCACCGGCCTGGCACCGGACGACGAGCAGGCCGCGCAGCTCAAGGGCTTTCTGGCCACCCAGGTCCCGCTCGGCCGGATGGGCCGCCCGGAGGAGATCGCCGACGCCGTGGTGTTCCTGGCCTCCGACCGCGCCAGCTTCATCACCGGGGCGAATCTCGACGTCGACGGCGGCATGAACCAGATCTGAGCCCGGCACCCCACCGCCTCATCCATCGAAGGGAAGCATGGGCCATGAACCTGGGACGAGCAGGGATCTGGAGCATCGAGCTGAGGATGGCCGACCCCGGCCAGATCAGCGAACAGGCCGCCGAACTCGACGAACTCGGCTGGGGAACCCTGTGGATTCCCGGCCTGGGCGGCGGCGACATCGTGGGCGACAGCGAACGGCTGCTGCGCGCCACCGGTACCG
>NZ_CAUVXO010000660.1:1652-2911 GCF_963555865.1 Protofrankia sp. Cr1 | reverse complement strand
TCAGGCTGCTGGTCGTCCCGGTCTCGACCTTCTGGTAGGTCGCGAGGGAGATTCCTCCCCGCGTGGCGATCTCCACTTGGGGGGGATTGCCGAGCTCTCGACGTCGTCGGCGTGCGGCCTCGGCGAGGCGCTGCGCCTTGTCTGGGTCGAGCTTGAGCACGGGAGTCCTCTCGGCGTGGGCAGGCAGAGATAGGCAGATTCCAGCATCTCTGTACTCGGACAACAAACAGGCAGGCAACCACAGCAACATCGATCGACAGACAACCGCATGTTGTTGTATCTCTGTGTTGCTTTCTGCCTAAACCTGCCTATAGTTGCTGCATGCCCAGACCATCTCTCGCCGTCAACGGAGCGGAGATCCGAAGCCGGCGTCTGGCGCGACGCATCGAGGTCGCGGAGCTCGCCGAGCAAGCGGGTATCCACCGCGACTACCTCTACAACATCGAACTCGGGCACAAGAAGCGCGTGTCCGTGACGGTCCTGCGGTCCATCGAGCACATCCTCGGCCGCCTGGACGAACCCGACCCTCCCATCACGGACGAGCCCGTCCAGGCGCTTGGCGGTGCCGAGTGACTGCGCCTGCGGAGGACGGACGGTCGAAGCCGTCCCCGGCGACACGGCGGTTGATCGCGTCTGCTGGTGGTCATGCCCGTGTGCTGGCTGCCGGTTCGGGTGCGGAGGTGTCGGCGCCTGCCCGTGCGGGTGCGTTCGCGCGGTTCCTCCGCGAGGCCGACCCGGAAGGGCTGCTGCCTTACGAGGAGCGGGTGGAGCGGGCGAAGCGCTTGCAGGCGCTGCACATGAAGCGGATCGCGATCAAAAGCGCGGAGGCTCGGCGGCGCCGCGCAGCCCCGAAACGTCAACGCCGTGCGCGTGGCCCGGTTGGCGGGGAGATCACCGTCGACCCGACCGTGGGCGAGTCGACGGCGACTCGCATGGCCCCTCAGACAACCCAATCAGAGGAGTAGATCGATGCTATCGAACGAGGACAAACGCCGGTTACTGCTGTTCCTGGCGTTGGGCCCGCTGATGTCCTGGAGTGAGCTGACGGTCCATCTGTCGGGCATCCTGTCGCGGATCACGGGTGCAGAGATGGCGGCGTGGCGGGATCTGGTCGACATGGTCGCCGTCCCGCTGCGCGATCGAGCTGGATCGGCCGACGCTCTGGCGTCCGAGCTGGATCGGCTGTTGCGCGCATTGGTGCCCGATCAGGGGCCGGATGTTGATATCCGCGTGGGTCTGGTACCCGCGGGGTCGGGCGG
>NZ_CAUVXO010000660.1:0-1467 GCF_963555865.1 Protofrankia sp. Cr1 | reverse complement strand
GGGTCTGGTACCCGCGGGGTCGGGCGGCGGCGTGACGGCTGAACTGGCGCCGACGGGATGAGCGTGCACGGGTGTGCGGCGGCGGTGACCGGTCCGCTGCCGATGGTCGTGCCGCTACGGAATCCGGTGGAGGACCTCGTCCTGCTGGTGCAGGCGGCACCGGAGATGGATGTGCGCTTGGTGGCGCACGCCCTCCGGTCGATCACCCGCAACGCGACCACGTCGGTGGAGGACCCGCGATGGCTGGCGCTGGTCGACGCGGTTGCCGAATGGGAGGCGGCTGGCCGTGCGCGTCGGGGCGAGACGGAGATCGCGGCCGCGGCTGCATATATCGATCAGGCGGCTCGGGCGTTGCTGTCCGCCCGCCGTCCACATACAGGGGGAGCACGATGAGCGGCGGCAAGACCGACAAGACCGACAAGACCGACAAGACCATGACGTACGCGAAGGAAGTAGGCGCGCGTCTGCGTGCGGTGAGGAACCAGCAGAGCCTGTCTTTGGCCGACGTGGAGGGGAAGTCGCACGGCCGGTGGAAGACCGCGGCGGTCGGCTCGTACGAGCGCGGCGACCGCATGGTCACCGTTCAGACGCTGTCGAGACTGGCCGAGTTCTACGGCGTCCCGATGTCGGCGCTGCTCCCCGGCGGGGAGCATGCGTCGGCCCGGGAGGCGGGCCCCCGGGTGATCCTGGATCTGGAGGTGCTGCTCCGCCCGGTCCGGCTGGCGGAGATGGCGGTGTTGCGTCGCTGGGTGGGGCGGATCCGCGGCGACAGAGGGGACTGGGCAGGACAGGTTCTGACGATCCGCGCCGATGACCTCTACTCCCTGGCCGTGATGCACGAGATGACCCCGGCCGAGTTCATGGACCAGCTCGCCGGGTGGGGTGTGCTTTACGCCCGTGGCGGTGATCGGGGATGAAGGAGCTGCGGCACTTCACCCATCCGGCATCCGGGATACTCCGCGCTCGCGGGATACCCCAGTACAGGGTTGCAAGATTGCTGAACTACAGCGTCAGCTACGTCTCCAACGTCCTCAACGGGCGCATCCAGCCATCGGCGGCGTTCCGGGCCGACCTTGCTTGTCTCCTGGCGCTTCGCGCGCAGGACCTGTTCCTGACCCCAGAGGAAGAGTGGGCGGCCCGCATGGTCTGGCTGCTGAAAGAAGCACCGCCGACGGCACGCGGCTTGGCCACTCGTATCGCCGCGCTGCTGGACCTGGTCGCGGTCCCGGCTGAGGAGGTGGCCGATGACGCGAAGCAGCCTGCGGCCTGACCTCCCCGACGAGGAGGAGATCTGGACGGCGATCGGCCAGCTGATCGCCGTACAGACCGCCACCGGCGGGCAGGCGACGTTCACCGTTCGGGAGCTCGCGCTGCGGTTCGATGTCGCCGACCGGGTGATCCTCGTCGCGCAGCTCGTCTCCTGGCGTAACGCCGGGCTGGTGCGCCATTTCGGCGCGGTGTGGGGTC
>NZ_CAUVXO010000659.1:0-2732 GCF_963555865.1 Protofrankia sp. Cr1 | reverse complement strand
GCCCGGATCTGCCCACCCTCGACCCACCGAGCACCGGCGACACCGGCAAAGGATCCGCTCCCCGCCGCCGCCCGGTCCAACACCTCAAGGATCGCCTCCTCCGACTCGCCTTCGCAGACCACATCCGCGCGGAAGTCGAGCAGCGACTCGGTTGGGTAGAAGTTGGCGTGCACGCCGCCGACCATCACCAGCGTGCCCGGATCCATCCGGCTGCGTTCGCGGGCCTCCTGCATGAAGCCGTAGGTTGCGGACGAGGCGAGGCTGAACCCGACCGCGTCGAAGCCGACCAGGTCCAGGCCGACCTGGTCGGGCCGGACCTGAATGACGGTGACGTCGTGCCCAGCATTCTCGACCGCGGCGGCCAGGTAGAGCGCCCCGAACGGGGGGAACTCTCGGCGGCGTTCCCGGAATCGGGCCATGTCGTAGACCTCGGGGTAGAGCAGTGCGACACGCACGATGAGACCTCCGGTGTGCAGCGAGAAAGAGCGGCTCGGGCCTAAAGGTGAACGTCTAGTAGCGAGAGGATGTACCAGGTGCCGCAGCGCCGATTCGTAGAATTTCTGTCGGATGACGGTCGGCTAGCGCGGCCAGGTCTCCCGACGGGCGCTCATTGAGTAATGCCGTTACCGCCTCACCCACAACCGGCGCAAACGCCGCGATACCAGCGTCCGCGCAGGAACGGTCGGCGGTCTGAATGAGATGCGAGTTGCAAAGCATCAAGTCGTAGCGGTGGCGGTCAGTGAACAGGTCGAACTCATGCCGGCGCAGGAAACTGGCGCGGGTGTCCGCATCCTTGGCCTGCACATGGTCGCGGCAGGCTGACACCGGCATGGCCGTGCGTGTCTGGGAGACGTAACACTTGCGGGCCCGGGAGTCTAGATCGGACTCGATCCACACCCGCACCATCGGCTCAGGTGCCAGCCATGCAAGCGCCCACGTGTCGAAGATGGTGCCTTGCCGGTCGGCCGCCAGTTCCTCGAGCCGCCTGTCCAGTTCGTCGTCGGTGCTGTCCCCCTGCCGGCCGTTGCGGATCTGGTCGAACCGGTCGAACCAAACTCCGTCCGCCGGAACGTCGATGCCCAGAATCTCCAGCAGAACCTCAGTGGCCGACACGTAGCCGCAGCCCAGCTCGGCGGCCAGAATTCGCGCATGTGTCGTTTTCCCTGCGGCCGTTAGTCCAGCGAACGCGACATTCGGATGATAAGGGGCCATACGGCCGCCCTTCCGCGAAGGTCAACTGCTGATGATGTCGTCGAACTCACCGGCCTTCGCTGCACGCAGGAAATCTTTCAAGGCATCCGGGGTGATCGGGATCGACTGTGACAGTGAGGACCGGATAAACGCCCAGTGCACCCCGCAGGCAATCTGAACCACGTCTACGGCCTCGGGCGTCACGGTGCTCGCGGAGCACCAGCTTGTGACAGGTAACGCACGCGCCGGGACATGCACGAGCTGTCCTTCCTGGTCTGGGTCGCCTGCCCCGGCGGATCGGGTCAGCACCGGAGCAGGCGACGAGCGGGGCCACCCCGCCCGCGAGAGCTGGTCACGCGGACGCGGGCGGGGTGGTGGACGGGCCGCGTGTGGACATGACGGCCCCCGTTTCAGATCCCGGGATTGCGATCCGGGATAGCGGGACGGAACAGAAGTCCAGCGGGTGATGTCCGGGCTGAGTTCGGCGTAGGCGTCCACCGCATCGAGCGATGAGAAGCCCGTGACCGTCTCGACCGGGTCGCCTTCGGCATCGAGGACGACCACCGACCACGTCCGCTCGGCGACGGGGCGAACGACACGGCCGCGGCTCCGAACGACCGCGCCGTGGCCCGGCCACGACGTGTACGGCACCCGGACCGGGAGGTGCGGGGAGGGAGCGCTGTCAACGGCCGAGATGACCGGTTCCCTCCCCACCCCGGCCACCACACCCAACCCGACACCAGAGCGCCGCACGGCGCTGGACAGCGACGGGTCAAGGTGGGGGTGGCGGCCAGCGGCGGGCATCCGGCCAGTGGACCCGGGCGCGTCCGTGGGTCTGGTCACGTGCGCTCCTCGGTCCGGGAAAGTGGCCGGCGTGTATCCCGCCGTGCACAACCCATGACACACTGCGCACCAGAATGGGAACAGACCGCAAAATTGTTTGGTGGCAAACATCCATGGTTAGTGGCCATGGCGGCGAGAGGGAACCCACGGTGAAAGACAAGGAGCAGCCGACACCAGCCCGTGACCGCTACGTGCACCGCGCCGAGGAACTCCGACGCGCAGCCAGGCTTTCGATCAACGACGTGATCCGTCAGACCGGTCTGTCGCAGCCGGCGGTGTCCGCAGCGCTCCGAGGTCAGCAAGCCAACCGGAAGGACCTCCTCCCCGGCGAGGCAGTCGTCCGCCGGATCGATGAGACGATCCGCGCCCGCGGCGAGCTCCTCGCACTATGGAAGGCTGCGAAGATCGAATACGAGATTCGTGTGCTAGACGTTCCGTTTTCCGTACTCGGTGGACTGCTGCCCGCCTCGGGGCGGACAGTAGACGCAACAGGGGAGGTGAGACCGACGGATAGGCGGCTCTTCGGCATCGGGGGTCTCAGCGCGGCGGCGGTGCTCGCATTCGCGGACAACGTTGACGATCAACTACGCTCGCACCGGCCTAAGATCACAGATATCGCGGGCGCGGAAACCGCGCTCGCGGATCTTGAACGGGACCGCGACGCTGCCGACCCCTCGGCCCTGTTCCCCCCCGCGTAC
>NZ_CAUVXO010000658.1:0-2735 GCF_963555865.1 Protofrankia sp. Cr1 | reverse complement strand
TCGTCGGCGACGACCCGGAAGATCCCGCCCTCGGTGTACAGCCGCCGGTGGTAGGTCGAGCCGGTCTCCGAACGCCTCGCTCCATCCGTCGGGGTCTACGCTGGGACATACAGCCACCGGTTGATTTTTTCGAGTCCACACAACCCGTAAGGTTCACCGGTGGCTTCCTCATGCCCAGACGCGGCCTCGGGGCGCGCCGGTTCAGCGCACCGCCCTTGACACACCGTCAGCCCGCCAGGATCAACTGATCACAAAAGTCGGGTTGGAGTATTAGGAGGCCGAGCTTGTCGTCGACGCCCACACGCGTGCCTCGTTGAAGGCTTCCTTGTGCACGAGGGCATCGCTGAGCCGGATGCCGAGCCGGTTAGCGATGGCACACACAAAGATCAGGATGTCGGCGAGCTCCTCGTCGACCGAGCCGACCAACGACCCGGCCGCCGTGCTCAGGTTCTGGCGCTTGCGGACCGCTTTGAACAGCTCGCCGACCTCTTCGCCGAGCAGGAGCGCCTGTTCCGTGACGGTGCGGTCGGAGAAACCGCGTTCCTCCTCCATCGCGGCCACATACTGCTGCAGGTCACTCAGATCGAAGTCTTCGGCGAGAGGGCGCACAGGAACCTTTCGTGAACGGGACGGGCATGTCCGGGCAGACGGGCGTCAGTAGATCAGGGCAAGCTGGTCGGGACGGGGGAAAACGGGGCGGGGTCGTCGGCCGCGTGAGCCGGCGCGCAACGCGTCGGTGAGCGTCTCAGCGGCGGAGGACACGCGGCGCAGCAGCAAGCGGGATGCTCGGTCGCGGGCGAGCATCGGACGGACGGCCCGGCCGGCCGGATCCCACCTCCAGGTGCCCTGAACATGACCGTCGACTAGCAGGGTAGGCAGGGCTTCGCCGATCTGGTTGAAGGCGCGATCCGACGGCAGCCCGGCCAGGTACCGGCCGCGAGTTTCGAAGTACGCCTTGAGCGCGACATCCTCGTGCGCGAGCAGGTTCAGCCCGGTCGCGAAGGTGGCGGCGTCGGCCGCGAGGAACTGCTCATACTGCGCAGCTGCCATGTACGCCGGCGCAGCGCACCACGGTGTGGTGACCTCCAGCCACGCGACCTCGGCAGCACCGAGCGCGGCGGCGACGGCGGACCTGGACAGGGCCGACCACCACGTCGCATCTCGGAGGGTCGCTGGGCCGTAGCGAAGGAAGTAGGCACGCACAAGCTCCCGCGTGGCTCCGCCAGGGTCACGGGCGACGTCGAGGCCGGGGTGAATGTCAGCGGTCAGCGCGAACGCCCGGCGTTCGGCATTCCAACATCCCGACTGGTTCAGGTAGGTCAACGCCCCCTGCTCCCAGGCTGCTTTCAACGCTACGCGGACGGTGCTGACTGGCGTGCTGCGATCGGTCAGCGCCGCCTCGATCTGCCGCACCGGCAGTGCGCCCTCCGCGAGCAGCTCGGTGAGCTGCTGGGTTGCCCTGGCGAGGGCTGGCCGGGACACGCCAGCGTTGACGGCCATCCGCGCCGCGTCCCGCAATCGGTACCTGGCGGTCGCCGCGTGAGCGATGGCCGCCAGGTCGAGCGGGAGGAGATGCAGCGTCTTGCGCATGCAGCGCAGGGTCGTCATGCCTTCCAGCGGGGTGAGGAGCGTCATCGCGATATTAGGGCTGGCCGCGCGGGCGAGCACCGTCGCGAACGGACTCGGCAAGCGCGCGGCGTGGATTCCCAGCCCGGCATCGGCGATCTCCGCCACGGACGACAGGCGTTGCTCGGGATGTAGTCCCTGCCGGGCGAGTATCCAGTTCCACACATGGCCGGCCTGGTCACCCGTCAGCGTGACAGCCCCTACGGTACGGGGAGCGGCGACGACCACTACGGCACGCTATCAGCGTCCGGCAGGCACACGGACAGCGGCCTTCGTCGCAACGGGTTCATCCCTGTGCGTTCCAGTGGTCCTCGACGAAGTCGCGCAGTCGCCGGTAGGAGTCCTCGGTTTCCTGCCACTGCTCCGGCGTGCCCCACCAATGCAGATCATTATGGTGAATGTGGAACTTGGACCAGTCCCCGTCCCAGTCGGCCTGGGTGTGCGTACCGCGCAGCCCGTGCCGGACGGGGTCGGCGTAGACCTGCGTGCCGGGCAGTGGAACGAATCGGAACAGCGACACGCGGCTCAGGGACGAGCCTAACTCGGTCAACAGGCTCATCGTCTCCGCGGTCGTCTCCTCGTTCTCCCCCGGGAAGCCGTGGATGATGAACGCCTTACCCTCGATCCCGGCGTCGGCGGTCGCGGCGAACGCCGCCTTGATCTGCGCGCGGGTGGTGTTCTTCCGCATCGCGCGTAGGAGCTGCTCGCTACCGGACTCGACCCCGAATTTGATCTCGATGCAGCCCGCCGCCGCCATCTTCTTCAGCAGTGCCGGGTCGATGGTGTCGACACGGGACAGCGCCGACCAGGACAGGTCGAGGTCGGCGATCGAGTCACAGATATCGCAGACCTTCCCCTTGTGGACGATGAAGTTGTCATCGACGATCGCGAATCCCCCGATGCCGTACCGGTCGATCAGGTGAGTCAGCTCGGCGCGGGCGCTGGCTCCGGAGCGGTACTGGATCCGGGTCTGCCCGGCCGCGCAGAACGAGCAGGGGAACGGGCATCCACGGCTGAACATCACATGCGCCATGCGGACGGCCCGCCCCGCCAACCGGTCCTCCATTACGAAGTCCTCGACGGGCAGCAGGTGCCGGGCAGGTAACGGC
>NZ_CAUVXO010000657.1:2740-3674 GCF_963555865.1 Protofrankia sp. Cr1 | reverse complement strand
GGTGGATGGTGACGCGCTCGTTCAACACGACCGGGCCGTGCGTGCCGAGCGACCACTACATGATCCCGGCCTCGGAGCGGCTCCCCGAGGCGCCCGATCTCATCGAGGCCAAGAAGTACTTCGTCCTGCACGCCCCACGCCAGACAGGCAAGACGACAGCGCTGCAGGCGCTCGCCGCGGAACTGACCGCGAGTGGCCGCTACGCGGCGGTCGTGCTGTCGATGGAGGCGGGCCGGCCCTGGCCGGATGACGTCGGCGCGGCCACCCGGGCGATCCTCACGCGTGCCCGACGCACCTCGCGAACCAACCTGCCTGCCGACCTGCGTCCGCCGCCCTGGCCGGAGAGCTGGGCGGAGGGGCTCCTCTCGGAAGCGTTCGCCGTCTGGGCGGAGGCCTGCCCGCGACCGCTGGTGCTGTTCCTCGACGAGATTGACGCCCTCGGCGGACGCACCCTGCTCAGCGTCCTCGGCCAGCTGCGCGACGGTTACCGCGACCGCCCCACCGGCTTCCCCGCGTCGATCGCCCTCTGCGGCCTGCGCGACATCCGCGATTACAGAGTTGCTTCGGACGGCGATCCGGCCAGGCTGACGTCGCCGAGTCCGTTCAACATCAAGGTGACGTCCCTGCGGCTGGACGACTTCACCCTCGACGAGGTCCGTGAGCTCTACGGGCAGCACACCGCCGACACCGGCCAGCGGTTCATCCCCCAGGCCGTCGAGTACGCCTATGCGCTGACCATGGGTCAGCCTTGGCTGGTCAATGCCCTCGCATACGAGATCGTGCACCGCATGAAGGTCCCCACGACGACGATCACAGGCGACCACGTCGACCAGGCCGCCGAACGGATCATCGTCACGCGCGAGACGCACCTGGACTCCCTGCTCGACCGGCTCCACGACCCGCGCGTCCGGCGGATCATCGAACCCATCCTCGC
>NZ_CAUVXO010000657.1:1271-2440 GCF_963555865.1 Protofrankia sp. Cr1 | reverse complement strand
CGGCGCAGAGGTCCGGTTCGACCCGTTCTCCGACGACCTCGCCTATACCACCGACCTCGGCCTGGTCCGACGGACCGCGGCGACGGTCGAGATCGCCAACCCGGTCTACCGCAACGTCATCACCCGGGTCCTCGCCAACGGCCTCTTTGACGGCGTCATCGGCGCGCCACAACCGCATTCGTTCGTGCTGCCCGACGGGCTGCTCGACCTGCCCGGGCTGCTCACCCGCTTCGCCGACTTCTGGCACCGAAGCGAGGACCTCCTCGAAGCCGATCAGCCCTACCGCGAGGTGACCCCACACGTCACGCTGCTCGGCTACCTCGACCGCGCGATAAACGGCAGCGGTTTCGTCGACCGCGAGTACGGCGTCGGCCGTGGCGCCATCGACCTGCTCATCCGCTGGAACCACACCGGACCCGATGGCAGACCCGCCGTGCAACGCGAGGCACTGGAGGTCAAGACCCACCGCGCCGGCGACACCGACCCGACCCAGGCCGGCATCCACCAACTCGACAGCTACCTGCTACGTCTCAGCCTCCCCGCCGGCTACCTCGTGATCTTTGACCAGCGGCCTGCCGAACGCAAACGCGTAGGCACCGAACTGGGCGTCCGGACCGCCACCGGCCCCAGCGGGCGGACCATCACGGTCGTTCGCATCTGACAGGACCCTGATTCCGACGGAGACCCAGCACGATGACAGAGAGGCCGGCCAGCTACGAATCCGGCATCAGGCTGGCCGCGGCAGTGGCTCCAAGCTCCCAACAGGCCTCGCGGGCGGCGGCCTCGGCCTCGCCGACGATTGACAGCAGTTCCCGCAGTCGTTTCCACCTCAAGCCAGTGGTGATCGTCTCCACACCACGGATTGCGCCAGTCGTGTCGGAGTTGCCGTGCACGCAGAGGGCGTACGGCCGGCCGACCGTCTCCTCGAGGCACGGATAGTAGATCTGGTCGCAGAAGTACCGGAAAGTCGGGTACGTCAGATCGGCGCGCCTGGTCGCCTCGAGTTCCCGGCCTGGTAGGACGACGATCTGTTCCAGGTGCTCGCCGGTCCGACCCGCCCTAGGCTGAGTCTCACCCGGCGCACACGACTGGGTGCCGAGACCGGTCGAGTGCGCCCAGTCCTCTAGATTCTGCGAGAGGTACCGCTTCCTGGGGATATTGGAGGGCAC
>NZ_CAUVXO010000657.1:0-642 GCF_963555865.1 Protofrankia sp. Cr1 | reverse complement strand
GGGCAATGGCGACCGTGGCGCGTGACCGGCTGGCGAGGATGCTGCGAGGCGACGCGGAGTCCGCGTTCAGCGTGGAGCTGACGGCGAGTAGGGATGACCTGAGCCTCGAAGTCGAGGGCGTCGGGCCCGTGACCTTCCCGGTCCGGCCCGAGCAGGCCCGCGAGCTGCTCGGCCTCGGCCAGCCCGCCCGGTTCGGCCGCGGCGAGGAGACACTGACCGACCCGGGCGTCCGCGACACCTGGGAGATCCCGAAGCACCTCGTCCGCGCCCGGTGGGACGACAAGGCACTCGACGTTCTTCTGACGACGGCAAAAGACGAGCTGGGCCTGCCGATCGCCGCCGAGCTGACGGCCGACCTCCATGCGCTCCTGGTGTACGAGCCGGGCCAGTTCTTCCGCGCCCATCAGGACAGCGAGAAGGACAACGCGATGATCGGCACTCTGGTGGTGGTACTGCCCTCCAGCCACACCGGCGGCGAGCTCGTGGTGCGCCACCTTGACGAGAAGATGGCCTACCGGGGCTCGAGGACGGATCTGTCGCTGGTCGCCTTTTACGCCGACTGCAGGCACGAGGTCGCCGCGGTGCGGTCGGGGTATCGGATCGCGCTTACCTACAACCTCCTGCTGGGCGGGGACACCGCCC
>NZ_CAUVXO010000656.1:0-2749 GCF_963555865.1 Protofrankia sp. Cr1 | reverse complement strand
GTTGTAGATGGTGCGAGCCAAGCTGGCCATCAGCGGAGTGGCCAATGCGAGGACGACCGGCGCCGTGGGGGCGGTAGCCAGCGCCGTCAGGACCGGGATCCACCGCGCAGTCCCGGCGCTGCCCCCGGTTTCAGTCAGGTATGCGGCGACCTGGGCGGGGTTCAGCCGGCACAGGCGGATAGCGGCGGCACCCTCGATGTGTCTGAGCCGACCGGGGCCAGGGCGGATCGCGTGCCGGAACGCCGTGACCCGGCAGCTGAGCACAAGCTGCTGGCCGTCCCGCAGGGTGGTGTTGATGGCCGCGATGGCCTGGTCGCGACCGCCGCTGCGGATCTCGTCCAGGCCGTCGAGGACCGGCAGGATCAGGCCGGCGTCCAGCAGGGCGCGGGCGCGGCTGATGCCGGCGGCCGCGGTGGTGGCCAGCCAGGGATGTTCCCGGATGATCTGGGTTTCCAACCAGCGGTGCAGGTCGTGGCGGTCGGGTCGGAAGGAGGCGAGCGGGACGAGCAGCGGCACCGGGCTGCCCGGGGTGCGCCGGGTGAGCAGGTCCAGTACCAGGCGGATGAGCAGCATCGTCTTGCCCGAGCCCGGTTCGCCGAGCACGACCAGCCGGCCGGTGGGCACCCGGTCGAGCACGCCGACCAACTCGCCGCCGGTGCCAGCGAGCTCGTGTGGGCCGGCTGCCGACTGGGCGGGCTGACGCCAGCCGGCGCCGGAGGCCGCCAGCCGGCGCAGGTCCGACCAGGGCGGAGACAGCGATGGGTCCGCCGGCTGCCAGGACACCTCCAGCGGCGGCCGGTTCAGATCCTGCCGGCGGGCCTCCGCCGCCCACTGCCGGCCAACCTGATCGGCCAACCGGTCCGCCACGCCGGCAACGTCGACGTCCCCGGCCGGGGTATCCCGCCGGTCAACCGCATACCCCGCCCAGGCCACCCACAGCCCGCCAGCAGCGACCACGGCGGCGAGCGTGCCCGCAGTACCCCGCCCACCACGCCACGGCGCAACCGCCGCCGCCGTCCCCGCCAGCCCCACGAGCAGGCCGACCGGCTGCCAGCGCTTCCCTCCGCGTCCCCCCATAAGGCGTGATTATCAACGCCAGGCTGGCCGGGTCGATCAGCGGCTTCGACCGTCAGCGATCATGTGGGGAATCGTTCGCTATCTGGACATGATCCAATGTGAGACCCGGAGCGTGCGCGGAGCGGCCGGAGGGTGTCCAAGAAACGTGTTGAAAAGTCAACGTGTCGAACAATGCGGCGGCCACCGATTCCCGGACGGTTGCCCGCTCGGTGAAGCGCAGATTATGATCATAAGAGGCGAGTGGTGTCGGTCGAGCCATGAGCAGACCGATATGGCCGCCGCCGGGGACCAGCGCTTCGACGTTACGCTATGTAGTCAGCCGCCAGATCGACGTACCGCCCGCAATTGCCGCGAGTCGGATACAGCAGTCGGTAGCTGAGTGTCATCGAGGTGCGGGTGCGGCTCCGCGCCGTGCCGGTCGGATGACACGCGCCAGGGCCTGTCGCGGGCCATGCCGGGGGGCGCACCATTGTTCGCGAATCGTGTGCTCGGCGATTTGCTTGTTCATTGCGCTCGTGCGGTGCGTGGCGCCTTCATCGACGGCGCACGCGAACCGGGCTCGCTCCTATCCGCCGGGCGGCTACGGCACCCGACCGGCAGTAACATCCGAGCGTGCAACCGCGACGTCACCGGATGCGCCAGCGGCAACGTCGTGACTCGGCAGACAGTGGCTCCGTTCCGCCGCGGCAGTAGCCACTGTGAAAAGCTACGCCAAGCGGTACGGCGTCGACCGCTACACCGCCTACGACGACCTCACCGCGCTCGGGTTTGCGTTTGCCCGACTCGGCGCGCCAATGGGCACAGCGCCCCCCGGCGACCCCACGCGGTCACGCCGAGCGTGGCGGCGACCAGGCCGACGACGAGTGGTGGACCATACTGGACGGCAGGTTGTTTCTCGTGACGGGCCGCACCTGGGGTGGTGCGCCCTACGGCACGTTCGCCGCCGAGATGCCGCCGTACGACGATTCGTTTGACAGCTTCGGAACGTGATCAGCTGTCCGAGACGGGATCAGCTATCCGAGCGATGCCCCTCGTACCGAAATTCCATCCGCCGTTGCTCCTGGTCGTGTCGTCGGTGGCCTCAGTCCGCGCCTGGACGGGATCACATCCCAGGCACCCACGAGCCATCTCCGTCTTCGTCCAAACAGGCACTCCGCCCCATATGCCACCGTCCGTAGCCACAGTCGAGAGACTGGTCTGAGGACTCGAACCGTTTGATCAACCCCCCGACCTGGACCGTAATCGATCAACATGGTCCTCAAACTTATAGATGCAACCAATCTGACCAGGTCAACGGCATGATTACAGAACATGGTGGACCTGACGTACCAGAATACGAACCGCTATCCGATTGTACCGGGTCCGACGATTGCCCTCGGCGACGCGGGAAGCAGGCCATCTACCTGCGAAGACGCCGCCCCGACCGGATAACACCGCGCCAAACCGTCGGAACCATCGCTGGATCCGCCTTCTCTGACGTCGCCTAATTAACCAGCCCCAGCGAGCTCCGTAAGCCCGCCCGGCCATATCGCCTCCGCGCAGGCCGTCCGACCGCCGGCTCCGAAAATCCTTATTATGGCACACGCGAGACGATGGCCGCTCAACCCGACAGAACCAACCTGAATGAAGTTGCGCGAGCAACCAATAGCAACCCACGACCTGAAGGTGATCT
>NZ_CAUVXO010000655.1:0-2751 GCF_963555865.1 Protofrankia sp. Cr1 | reverse complement strand
GCGCGGCATCCTGCGTGGCACCCAACTGCCCGAACAGATCGATGAGCGCTTCCTCCTGAGTGGGCCGGTTGCCATCGCCCGCGGCGATCTCGAACACGATGGAGCGCAGCCGATCCTCAAGCTCCGCGATGTCGACCGACCGGGGGAATCTTACGCTGTAAGTGGACCGGTCGTAGTCCTTGTTCCGGCTGACCGCCCGCACGTAACTCGACGCGTTCAGTTTGTAGAACATGCAGTCCCAGTTCTTGAACGAGTAGTAGTTGAGGAGCGGAAAGAGCGTGCAGTGGGTCTCGAACGGCGAGGACCGATAGAGGTCCTTCTCCTTGAGTTCCGCGACGATCCGGTCGGGGTCGTACTCGTCTCGCATGGCGACGAACGGAAATACGATCTTCGGCAGCTCGCTCTCCTGGGCGAACAACAGCGGCTCCAGCTCACCCTGAAAGTATTCAGCTGCCCCGGTCCGACCGAAGGTCTGGTAGAAGCTCTTCACGATCTTCCGGACGTTCGACTCCATCGTGAGTATCTGCTGCGGATCCGCACACAGAATGATGTACGGAATCTTGTGCCGCCACGCGTACAGAATCGCCCGGATGACAAAGAACGACCGGCACGAGACGCAGGGAAGTTTCTCGTCCAGATAATTACCCGGCTTCGCCGGCTCCGGCCGATTGAAGACCTCCCGCATCATGTCCTTTATCCGTTCGTCCTGCTCGATGACGAAGGTGGCCGGGATCCGCTCCCGGGCAAGGGCGATGTTCGCGGCCGCGTGGGTACTCTCGAAAGGCACGTCAAAGGTGTAGGAGAGCACCCGCTTGCGGTGCTCGTTCACGAACTTGTCCAGCATGTAGGTGCTGTCCTTACCACCGCTGTACATCAGGAGGCAGTCATGGTCACCCTGCTGGTTCGGCCCGCTGTTCGTGAACTCCTCGTAGACTTTTGACACGTAGGTGAAATTCTCGAACAACTCGACCGCGACATCCAGGCGGCACAGGTTGCACACACCGGCATCGTCGAGTGACACGCCAGGATGGCCGGCGTTGAGCAAGCAGACCGTGCAGCGGACCATTCCACACCTTCCTCATGGGCCAGCGGGTATGTGAACAGGGTCTTTTCGCCACCGTGCGAGCCTTCAGGTGCCGGGCGGCCGCCGGGACCTCAGTTCACCGCGCTGCTGCCTGCGCTCGGCGAGTACGGATCGATCCAGCCGCCCGGGTCGATCCGGTGCGGCCGATCGGGTAGCGGATGCGGATGCGGACAGGTACGACGCCAGTTGCCGCACCGTCGGGTAGGCGAACATGTCGACGCGGGTGAGCGACTCGGACAGCTCGGCCCGCAGCCGTATCAGAATCTCCATGAGCAGCAGTGAATTACCACCGGCGTCGAAGAAGTTCTCGTCGATTCCGACCTCCGGTACCCCGAGAACGCTCCGCCAGATGCCGGCAATTGTCGCCTCGACCTCGGTGCGGGGCGTAGCCGAACCAGCATTCCCGACCGCAGCTGCCTCGGCCGGCCGGGGCAGGGACCGGCGATCGACCTTTCCGTTTGCCGTCAGCGGCAGACTGGTGACGGTCAGGAACACGGCTGGGACCATATAGGGGGGTAGCAGCGCCCGCAGGTAGCGTCGAAGGTCGGCGGATAGCACGTCGCTGCCGTTTCCGGCCGGGACGAGGTAGGCGACCAGCATGCGGTTGCCGGGTGTGTCCTCGCGCAGGCACACCACGGCTTCGGTGATGGCATCGTGTCGACGCAGCGCGACTTCGATCTCTTCGAGCTCAATGCGATATCCATGCAGTTTGACCTGGTTGTCGACCCTGTGGCGATAGTCGAGCCGGCCGTCGGGCAGGTGGCGCACGACATCACCGGTCCGGTACATGACGGCGCTGTCGTCCGGTCTGAACGGATCGGGAATGAACCTGGCCCGCGTCACCTCCGGTTCGCCGAGGTAACCCGCGGCCACGCCGTCGCCACCGATGTAGAGCTCGCCGGGTACTCCAGGCGGCACCGGTTGCATCCACCGGTCGAGAACGTAGAACCGGGTGTTGGCGATCGGTCGCCCAATCGTGACCTGCCCGACCGTGACCTGCCCGAAGGTCCCGGGCCGGTGTCCGGACCCCGAATCCGCCACGAACCGCGTCGGCTCGACGAGGTCGACCGAGGACCAGATTGTCGTCTCGGTCGGCCCGTAGAGGTTCCATACCTTCCCGGCGCGCGCGAGCAGGCCGTCGGCGAGGTCCCGGGGTAGCGGTTCGCCTCCGCACAGGACGGTCAGGCCACGATCACCGTCCCAGCCTGCGGCGATCAGCATTCGCCAGGTGGCCGGGGTGGCCTGCATCACCGTCGGCCGGCTCCGCTCGGTCCGGCTCCCCTCGAGCCGGCTCCCCTCGAGCCGGCTCCGCAGCCCGAACCCGTCACCGGCGACATCGGCCGGCGCCACCTCGACCTGCCCACCGGTCACCAGCGGCAGCAGGAGCTCAAGATAGGCGATGTCAAAACAGACCGTGGTCACGGCCAAGAGCCGGTCATGCTCGGTGAAGCCCGGGGTACGCGCCATGGAGCACAGGAGGTTTGTCAGCGCACTGTGGCGAATCGCCACGCCCTTGGGCCGACCGGTTGATCCCGATGTGAAGATCACATAGACGCGACCATCGGGTGACGCTCGGTCATAGCTCTCCGTGCCCGCGTCATGATGACCCGTATCATCATGACCCGCGTCATCCGTCCCGCTGCCATGGGTTTCGATCATCTCCCAGC
>NZ_CAUVXO010000654.1:0-2752 GCF_963555865.1 Protofrankia sp. Cr1 | reverse complement strand
CCTTACAGACCCCGCCCGAGTTCGAGCTGGCGACCTGGCCCTGTGGCGAAACGGCGACCTCGTTGTACCTGACAGACGCTTTCGACGCCCCCTTGGGGAGAACTCCTACGACGAGGGCGATCGCAAGCAGGAACGGGATGATCAGCAGGAGGCCTCGTCGATGGAGCAAGCCTTTCAGGGAGGGTAGGACGTGCGCTCCCTGGCCGTCGGTTCCGGAACGTTTGAACGTCATCCGGACTCTCCTCTCATTCCGCCGGTTGCGGGTCGGCCGCTCATCGACACGAAGCACCCGCAAACCGTCTTAACGCAGCGTGAAACACGGACCAACACCCTGGCAATGTTCCTGCGCTGGAAGAAAAAGACATGTCCGCATCGGGACCGGCGCACATCCCGGCAAGCCGCTACCGCGTATTTCAGCGTCGCAGAGAACGAATCGGTGACCGTACGAAACCGCAGGGCAGGCCGTTGGCGAGGTGCCAGCTGAGCTGGTCCTTTTCCGACGGCCTACCCTGCGCAAAACCCCGCCGGCAACAAGCCGACGGGGTTTTGCAACGCCCCAGCCATGACCACCGTCAGCGATGTCGTCATCGACATCCAGTACAGCCGGCACGCCCGGGAAACCATGGAATGATCAACAACTGTGAACGCAACGCCGTTCGTTGGTCACGAAGTTGCCTTTGTTAAACGTGACTCCGCCTGTTGGTCACGAAGTCACCTTTCTTAAATTCGGTACCGTCAGCGAAGGAGACATCGCCCGAGATGACATAGAACTCGTATACCGTGTCCTTCGCTAGGAAGTCGTTCTGGCACACATCGACCATCCCGGGGGGGTTTGAAAAGCCGAGGTCAGGATCCGCATTGTTGATGGGGCCTCGGTAGTGACCCGTAACACCCAATCCGCGGTCCCAGTCCTCGCATTGAGTCTTCGGCTCCGGATGCTTATAGCTGAGACGCACAGTCTTCGCGCCATCGCCGCCGATCCTATAGGGATCTTCGACCTCGGGGCACTTGCCGTCCTTCTTGTAGTTGAGGAGGACGTACAGGTTAGCCGAAACCGTGTAGGTATCGGTACCTGATCCCCTTTTCTGTATTGTCACCTCCGTGGGAACATTGTCGATGTATCTGCACAACCGGCGGTTGGGTTCGGCGCTCGCGGTAGAGGCCGTCCCCCAGGTCATCACCCCGGCGAAGAGTGCTGCCATGGCTGCGATCGCTGCCAGCCAGGTGCGGCGCTGGACAATAGCTCTGCTCACTGCGACTTCACCTCGTCTTTCTCTGTCTCGTCCTTGCACGGTCGTGTGGTCCGGGCACCTGCCGAAGCAAGCTTTTAATGAAATGACCGCGGCCCGGTCACGGTTAGAACCAAGAGCAGCATGAAACACCGGCTGCCGGCGCGGCAATGGTTTGCCCTGTTCGTAAGACCGATATGGCTGTATCTGGACAAGCCCCAGCTGCATGTCGAGACTCAGCCGAGCGAATCGAGGTCGTCCTTCGCCGCGACCGCGCCGGCCGAGGGACAGCAGGTGGACCGCATCCTGGCGGCCTTGGCGGGGGTCGGCCACGACATGTCCGAGGTGATGGTCATCGCACCGTTTCGGGACATCGCCCGCAACGTCGCACCGCACGTCCGCCGGTATCCGGGCCAAGCCGCGGATCTACGACCTCGCGGACCGCCAGCAGCCCGTATTCCGCACATCGGGTTTTTGTGGTGCGACGGGTCTGGTTGATGTTCATGGCGGCTCCAGAACGTGCCAGCCCGAACACTCCCCACACCCGCGGCCACGACACCGCTAGCTCAAGGGATCACGCAACCCACACACAGGACGAACGTGCGGAGGACGGGCGACTACACGGCCGTGGACCTCACGGCGGGCGGCGTGGATGAGGCCATGCGCGGCCGGGATGAGTTCAACTTCTCGGTCAACATCCAGTTCGGGGAGGCAACCGTGGACGAGGTGCGAGCCCGGCTTACTGAGCTGTCGCGCGAACAGTTCCAGCGTTCGACGGCGGTGGCCGCATGAATCCGAGACCTGGGCTCTTCGTCGTTGTCGAAGGTCCAAGCGGCGTCGGCAAGAGCACGGTAGTCCAGCATGTGCGGGCCGAGCTGGCAGCGCAGGGCGTCCCGGTCGTCGCCACCAAGGAGCCGTCCGACTCGGCCCTCGGCAAGCTGGCGCGGCAGGGCACGGACGAGTACCGCGGCCTGGTGCTGGCCTGCCTGGTAGCTGCGGATCGGTACTACCACCTGGAGTACGACATCCGACCGGCCCTCCGGGCTGGCTACGTGGTCATCTGTGACCGCTACGTGCCGACAACCCTTGTCCTGCAACGGATCGACGGCGTAGAGCCGAGCTTCCTAGCTCAGCTCAACCAGTACGCCGACAAGCCTGATCTGACGGTCATCCTGACCGGCGAGCCAAGGCAGTCCGAGCAGCACGCAGCGGATCGCGGTGTCTACAGCCGCTTCCATCAGGGTGGTGTGGCGGCCCGCGTGGTCGAGGACCGGCTGTACCGCGATGTTGCGCACCACCTCCGCGAGACGGGTCAGGACGTGCTCCATTACGAGGTCAGGGACGAGCCAGCCGAAACCGTGGCGGCCGTCGTGCTCAATGCCGTGCTTGAGCGGCTGGGGCAGCGATCAGGCTGACGCTGAGGCGGCACGTACCAGGGAGTCGTACGTCTCGTCCGTGCGGGTGCCTTCGATCTCCAGCGAGGCGACGAACGCCGCCAGCTCGGCCTGCACCGCCTCGCCCGG
>NZ_CAUVXO010000653.1:0-2753 GCF_963555865.1 Protofrankia sp. Cr1 | reverse complement strand
GGCGCACGCCGCGTCGCGCGCTCGGCGGCGATCACCGGACCGTCGGCGCGCGGCCGGCAGCGAGGCCGCCGGACAGCGCGGTAAGCGGAGAGCGGGTCCGGGACGCGGGGTGCAGGGGCCGTGCGCGGCCCGGGAATGCGATCACCATGGAGGGACACCTTTCGGCGTAGCGGATGGTCGACGGGGGGGATCAGTTGTCCGCGGTCGTCCCCCAGGGGACGGAACTGGCGGGCTCGGGCGGGACAGCGAGGGCGCTGAGGACGGCGTGCAACGCTGCGTCTGCGCTGTGGCGGCGCAGGGTCCGAGTTAGGACGTCGAGAACCGCGAGCGCCGGAAGCGGGTGACGCAGGAAGGCCTGCCCGGGTCGGGTCAAGCGGGAGCGTGTCCACGGGCAGGTACAGGCCGCCGATGACGGTGTCGTACACGGTCGCGGCCCAGGTCGTGAGCACGGCAGCGAGCCATCCCTGCCATTCGCCACGGCGCGTGGCGAGCCGGCCGGCCAGCCATGCCTCGACGCCCTCGACGAGGTCCGCGCGGACCGGCGGCGGGCAGCCGAGGCCCATCAGGTGCAGGTGGCCGAGCAGGACGCCGACGTCGGCGGGTTCCCGCCGGGTCCGAGCGCGGGCGAAACCAGCACCCCCCGCGGGGAGTCCATGGGGTATGGGACGTGGTCGGGCGTCAGGTTTCCGAAGGCGACCCCGGCGCGGGCGAATAGCACGTCAGGGGCGCTGGAAGTGATCAAGACTCTTCGTCCTGGGGTTCGGTTCCTGACTGGCCGTGAGCGTCAGCGCGTCCAACGCCGCAGCGTCTGGTTAAGCACATGAGCCGCCGCACGAGTCGACTGGTGGAGCCTTTCGCGAAGGTCCTCGGGGATCGTTCCCGCGTGTAGTCCCGCGTTGTCGACCAAGGCGCTCAGCTCGGCGGCCTGCGTCGGAAGGAGGAGGGCACAGCAGGTCGGATGAGCGAGGACTTCACGGGCGGCGTAGGCGCTGGCGGACCGCTGGGCGTCAGCGCCGAGTTCGGCGGCGAGCAGGCTGACCTCGCGTGGGTGGGTGGCGGCAGCGAGGTCGATCGCGGTGAGACCGAGCTTGATCCGGAAGATGGTGGTGTCGCGTTGGGTCGATCCGCGGGCCCGCTGCACTGCGGTGATCATCGCGGCGAGTGCTTCGGGGTCGGCCTGTCCTGTGTTGATGTCGAGGTAGGCGCGTAGGCAGGCGGCGACGGCCTGCTCCCAGAGTTCGGGCGTCTCAGCGGTGTCGAGGAGCCGGATCGCCTCGTCGAACCGCTGGTCCAGCGCGGCGGCGAGAATGCGGGCTTGCCGGGCTTCACGAAGCTGGTGGGGCAGGTCGTCGTGGCGGGTGGCATGGTCGACGGTTCGTGCCCATTGACCGGCCGCGGCGAGAGCGCGGGTGCCGTCGTCGCGCAGCACGCGGCGAAGGAATGCGTCGAGGTCGCCGCTGTCGCGGCCGGAAGCGAGGAAGTACGCGAAGTCGATCGTTCGTCCGGCGATGTCAGCGGTGCCACCGGTGCGGGCGACACTGTCGATCAGGCTGAGGGTGTGGAAGGCACGGAGGGGGTTGCCGGCGCGCTCGTCGAGACGGGCGAGGTTGATCAGGGGTTGCAGGCTGGCGATGGCGACGCGGCCGGCGACGGGCCAGGCTGCCTCGACGATGCCGAACTGGTGGTGACAGAGCTCGGCGGCGAGGTCGGGCAGGTCGCAGTCGGCGGCGATGAGCGCCGCCAGGTTCCAGGCGGCGCAGGCGGCGTTGATGCGGTCGTCAGGGTCGTCGTGCAGGGCGGCGCTCTGGGCGAGTTCCTCGACGCGGGCAACGCGGCTGGCCAGGTCGGGGCAGTGGAGCCGGCCGTGATGGATCAGGGGGAATCGGCCGAGCAGCCGATCGACCTCGGGCGCGGGAGCGCAGGACAGCCGGAGTGTTGCCGGCCGAAGCGGCACGGCGGGGCCGAGGACAGCCTGGCGGGCGGCGTGCGCGAGGAGTGCCTGGGTGCGGGCGGGCAGACCGAGCCGGTTCCAGTGAAAGATCACATGATAGCTGAGAATGTCGCGTAGCCCGCGGCGCAGCTGCCCGGTCCGGTTCGCGTCCGCGAGCGCCCGGCCGGCGCTGCCGCAGGCGTCGGCCCATCGGGTTTGGGCGGCGGCGGGCCCGCCGGAGCCGAACAGCGGCCCGTCAGGGGCGGTGTCGGTGCGCAGCAGGGCGGCCAGGCTGTCGCTGAGCGCGGTGAGCTTCTCGGCGGGGACGTCGTGTGGCAGCGGTCGTTCGACGCAAATGCGGTCGAACAGGTCACCGCGCTCGTACCACTCAAGGCCGGCACCGCGTAGGAGTGCGCCGACGAGCAGGAGCGACAGCTCTCGGCGGCCGAGCCCGGTCCTGCCTGCGACGACCAGCTCGAGGACGCCGCGACTGTCGGCGGCGAACAGGGCATGAGCGATGTCGATGGCCGCGCCACCGCCGAACGCGGCGGTCTCCGGCTCGTAGACCCCGGGCCACCAGGCATCCAGTTGGCCGTCAGCGGCGAGCTCGTCGAGCCTGGCCTCGATCCCGGTGGACGAGCCGGGCTGGCTTGGATGGAGCCGCAGGCGCCAGCAGGGGTGCTTCCGCATGAACCACCACGCGCTGATCTGGCCATGCCGTTCGGCGTCGTCCAGGAGTGGGAGCAGGTGGGCCGCCGCGATCGGGTCGGCCCGCTGCCAGTCTGCGAACCGGAGGTAGAGCTGCCGCCAGGAGGTCTCGCGG
>NZ_CAUVXO010000652.1:0-2760 GCF_963555865.1 Protofrankia sp. Cr1 | reverse complement strand
GTCCGGAAAGATCCTCCGCCGGACCATGCGCGAGATCGCCGACGGTCGGGCGCCCGGCGTGCCGTCCACCATCGAGGATGCCGCCGTGCTGGACGCCCTGCGTCCCGTCCTGCGGGCGCGGGATGGCGGTTGACCATTCGTCCCGATCGCGGCGTGGGCCACCCGACAGTCGGCTCCCTTGGTGAGGCAGCACATCTTGCGATCTTGATTGATCTTGGAGGTGTCGCGCATGGTCTTGTTACACAATGGGCAGGTCATCCGGGATACTTATGTGGTCGATCGGCTGTTGGGTAGGGGCGCGTTCGCTGAGCTCTACCGGGCCGAGTATCGTTTTCTCGGCCGGCAGGCGATGAAGGTTTTCCGCAACATCAGGATGTCCGCCCCGGAGATCAAGGCGACCCTCGGCGGAACGCAAAAAGCATCGCGAAACGGCCGACGACGCCCCGGCGCGCCATATGGCCACCATATGGCCAGTCAGACGGTGACGTCAGCTGGCGGGGCCGGCTCGGCGAAGCTGCGGATCTCATGGAGGAGGCCGTCAACAAATGACCCGGGCTCCGCGCCGGGTTCGAGCCGCGGATCCGACTGTGGCGCAAAGGGGTGATGATGTGATGGCCCGTGATGCCGCACCGGACCGCGGAACCGACCGTAACATATTGTCGGACGTCGCGTCGCCGCGGCTGTACCAGCGCAATGCGTTCCGGTTGACCGGCCTGGCGATCGGGTCCAGCGGCCGGGATATCCGCCGGATGGCCGATCAGTTGGCGATCATCGAGAGGATCGGCGGAGCCGCCCTGACGCCCCCCGCGCTGGCGGTGCGGCCCGCTCCGACGACGGCCGACCTGTACACCGCCCTCGACCGCCTCCGCGATTCTCGAGAGCGGCTGGTCGACGAGTTCTTCTGGTTCTGGCCTGCCCAGCTCGGCGCCACGGACGACGAGGCGCTCGTCGCCCTGGCCGCGGGCGATCCGGACTCCGCAGCCACGCACTGGTCCGTGTCCACCGGCAGCACCGACGACAGCGGCAGCACCGACGACAGCGGGACCGGCGCACACAACTTGGCGGTGTTGGAACACCTGCGGGCGCTCGACACCGAGCTTGCGCCCGGCAGTGCGCTGGCGCGCGGCGATGCTCAGGCTGTCGGCCAGCCTGACTGGGCGCAGGTGTATCGCCGCTGGACGGACGTCCTGCGGGACGGGCGGATCTGGGACCGTCTCGCCGCGCAGATCAGGCGCACCGCGGACGCTTGACTGGACGAGAGCCTGGCCGCCGACATGCGCTCGGCGCTCCCGGGCGTCATCCTGTCGATCGGTGCGGAGCTGGCGGCCACGGCCATCCGCGGCGGCGACCGCGAGCGCGCCCGGATGCAGCTCGCGGCGCTGCGACAATCAAGGCTGGGAAACGTCGAGGCTGCGCTGCGGAGCGCCAGCCAGCCGATGACGACCAGGATCAGCACGCTGTGCACCGCCACGATTCAGGCCGTCGTCGGTACGCCATCGGATGGCATCGACCATGCTGAACGCCTCCTCGCGGACAGCGAAGGCATTCTTGGGGAACTCGACTTCCTGCTGCCCGACGACGAACCGGTCCGGGTCCATGCGCACGACGAAGTCGCTCTTGTCGCCTTACGGTGCGTGCTGGTGTTCGACCAGAGGCGAGAGGGGGCCGCCCTCGACGTGGGTGATATGAAGGCATACCTGCGGATGGCGGCGGTGGTGGAGCAGGCCAGGAGAATCGCGGTGTCGGCATCGGCCCAGGACCGACTGGCCGAGAACAGCAGGATTCTCGTGACCGTCACCACCTATCTCGCCGACAAGATGTACGCGACCATCGCCACCACCGATTTCGGTAGAAAGATTCGCGCGACCGCCGCCACCATCTACCGCATCTGCTGGACCTGCAAGAAAGAGCGGGCGGATTCCGGGGCACCTCGCAAGGTAGGGCTGCACAAGGACGTGACGCGGGTGCGCTACGGCAGCGGAACCACCGTGCGATGGCGGACACAGATGGTCAATGTCCCGTGCTGTGCGATCTGCGTGCGCCGGGATAGCCGAACAGGACGGTACCGTTTCCTGCGCCGCTTGCTGTACTTCGTAATCGCGTCTGTCGTCATCCGGCTGACGGGTGGAACGGTGGCAGGTATGCTTTTTCTTGGCGTAGTTCTCGGCCTGGTCGCGATCGGCGCCGACGTCGGTGTGGTCAACCAACGAGAATGGACGCGGGTCAGGACCTTCCCGCCGCTGGCGGACCTCGTCAAACTCGGTTGGCGTCGCGGCGAGCGTCCGCGGGGCATCAGAGGCTGACGGCCGGCGCACGCTCGATATCGGGGTGGCTCTGCGCCAGTGGCGATATCCCCGGGAGTTTCGCATCGCACGGTCGAGCTGGCCTGAAGAGTAGGTTGCGGCGGTATCGCGGGCGGCGGACGAGGTCGTGCGCGCTGGTCCGGAACATCCAGAGGTGGCCGCGGAGCAGGCGCCGAACCCGGCGACGTTCGCCCAGCTCGCGACCGGTCTCTGGCGGTTACGACGGACCAGTTGGGGATGAT
Source organism: Protofrankia sp. Cr1 (assembly GCF_963555865.1). Lineage (NCBI taxonomy): Bacteria > Bacillati > Actinomycetota > Actinomycetes > Frankiales > Frankiaceae > Protofrankia > Protofrankia sp. Cr1. The sequence continues at coordinate 215 of NZ_CAUVXO010000652.1, read as the reverse complement.
GTAGGGCGTTTCTTCGACGGGATGGAGTTGCTCGATCCCGGGATGACGTTTGTCAACCACTGGCATCCCGACGAGCTGGCGGCCGCGGTGGACGATGCCCACGTGCACATGTGTGGCGGAATCGCCCGGAAACCGTGGTGCGCCGGGGACGGTGGCGGTCTCCTTGCGGATGACGTACGTGCCCCAGCTCCGCTCCTTGATCCACACCCCTGGTG